>JAGWGZ010000021.1 GCA_028867075.1 Nanobdellota archaeon
GCTGGCTGAGCAGATATGCTGCAATTATTATGACCGCAATAACTAAGGCTACCAAATACCTGATCAGAGGATTCGGTTTCCGCTTCTCATCCTTATCAGCCATGCCATCATACGCAATGGGAAGATAAAGCTTTTAAGTCTGGCTTGAATTTCGTGATACGCCATAAATTGTTATGACGTTAGGTTTTTATTCGCTTATAGATGAGGATAAAAGTGTTATTAAAGATAGGGATTATCAAATATTCGTTAGGTATTTAAGTATATGTCATTATATTTATATATAAGGTCTTCCATAATGTAATGTGGGGACTTAATGCTATTTGGAACAAAAAGGCAGGAGCGAAAAATCCATGAAATTCAAAATGTCGAGAAATTCCTAAGTGAGCTTAAAGATCAGGGCTCTAGCGGCTACCTCTTTGATGCTTTTCTAAGTAAAGGAGAAAGGAAGCTATTGAGGAGCGAAAAATATGCGCAGATTTATAAACAAATACTTATAGATGCGAAGAGACATGATGATGAAAAAAAAGAGGAGAGTCGTAGAAAAGAAGATGAAATTTATGGGCGCTGGAAGGAATCTCCTTTGATAGATAGAGGGGAACAGGAGAAGGTAAATGGATTTTTAAATCGAATAAGAGTTGCTACAGCTTTTAGAGAAAAGAGACGAAATCGAAAGAGAAATGTCGAAGAGTTTCTAGAGAAACTTAGTGCGAAAGCTAAAGACAATCCATTCTATCGCTTTGAACTGTCTAACGAATTGGATAAAAGAGAAATGAAGCTATTGAAGAAAAAAAGGTATGCTGTAGAGTATGATCAGATAACTACAGAGAGGTATAGAACGCTTAACAAATTGGTAGAACCTGAAGAAGCTATTTTAATGAAAGGCAGGAGAGTAGATGAAATTGCCTCAATATCGGGAACCAAAAAATTAAGATCTGAGATAGAAAAAGATATCGAAGTGTTTCAGGAGTATGTAGAAAAAGAAAAGAGGGAATTGTCTCCTATAAATGAGAAGGATATTGATCAGAAGATAACACTTCTTTTCATTTCTATGTATGCTCTAGAAGATGTGTTAGATAATAGAATTGTTTTGGGTGCTTTGGAAGATAGGAAATGGCTTCGAAAGATGTTATCTGGAGCTGTATGGGAGAGACAAAATATCAAGACGATAATAGAGAGTACTCGTCAGACCCTGGGGTTGGAAGAACCTCCTTCAGAATCGGAAGTTAAGTGGAAGGAAGGAAATGCAAGACAGATTGCTCTAGGAAAGGTATTCTTGAGGTTTAGATGGAGTTGGGGGAGAATAATAGATGAAGAAATCCGAGAACACGAAACATTACGAGATGAGGAGAGACGAAGATTGTATGAGGATCCTGAGCGATTACGACGGATTGCCGAGATGGATAGATGGAAAGAGATGGAACGTAGATGGAATGGACAGACCGGGCCATAACGTTCGACTCTTATTGAATACTTATTAAAAAGTATGGACTTGTCGGGATTTGAACCCGAAACCTTCCGCATTTTTGATAAAACCTTTATTAAAAGTTTTAATGCAAAGCGGACGCTCTACCGTTGAGCCACAAGCCCATGTTCTCTCATTATCCTGTCGTTCTATTTATTTATATCGTTCGCAGGGCGTAACCGTAGCCTTGGATAACGTTTAAATAGTTTTGCAATATATTGTGTGTGAAGTATCCAGAAGGTAATAAGATGGCGAAAGGAAAAGACGACGAAGAAGACGACGAAGAGATAGATGACGAGGACGAATCCGAAGACGTCGACGACGAGGACTTCG
>JAGWGZ010000002.1 GCA_028867075.1 Nanobdellota archaeon
TGGTTGAAAACAGGGAAAACAGGGGATTTTCGGGGGGGAACAATGATGGAATAAAGTATGCCTTTCAGAAATATGACCCTAATTTTTTCTATCTGTTAAATAATGATACCAAGGTTACAAGGGGCTGGCTAACTGAAGCTGTTAAAACTGCTGAAGGAGATAGAAAGATAGGAATTGTCGGCAGTAAGCAGCTTAATTTTGAAGGAAAAGCAACTATTAGGGCAGGTCGGATTCATACTTTTGGGGTGAAGTATTATTGGGGCGAAGAAGACAAAGAGGTAACGTGGGTATCTGGGGCCGGATTTCTTATTAAAAAAGAGGTTATAATGAAAATTGGGATGTTTGATGAAATGTACAATCCAGCCTATTATGAAGAGACTGATTTTGAAAAAAGAGCTATTACTGCAGGATTTAAAATATTTCAGTCTGCCAGATCCATTTTTTTACATAAGGGCGGGGGCACTACGGAGAAGGATAGAAAGGTAAATTATGATCTAATCTTTTATAAGAATAGGGCGAGATTTTTTTCAAAATATAACCTTCCCGGATTTCTAATAAGGATGATAACCGATATCATCAGAACTTCCAGAAGATTAAAATTTTCAGATTTAATTAAAGCATACTCTCTTGGAGTAAAAAGTAGAAATAAATCTCTAATCGAAAATCCCTATGCCTAAGATGAAACCCCTTAAAGTTTATCTTCAATACCCCTGGAAATTCCCGGATTCTCCTTATTATAAATATCTTGTAGAGAACCCTCCGGGCGGCGTTGAATTTTTAAACGAGGTTAAGCAGGAAGGTGCAATAACGAGCAAGCGCTTCTTCAAATTCGCTGGCATATCCAAGAAGATTATTAGGTTTATATTTAGGGTCATTTATCCCTCTATCCCAAATGCCCATTATCCGCGTAAAGGAGATTATGATTTGATCCATTGTGCGCATTGCCTCTCTATAAGTAGGGATGTACCCTGGGTTGCAGATATTGAAATGAATACTTCTATGTTCCTAACGGGGAAAGTTGGTGCACCCGGAATAAAAAAAATAAGAAAGCTGGTAATGGGAGACAAATGCAAAAAATTGCTTCCATGGACCGAATATGCAAAAGAGGGCATTTTGAAGGTGTTCCCTGAATTTAAGGACAAACTTGAGGTAGTTTACCCGGCAATTCCGCCAAAAAATAATCTGAAGAAAAGATTCAATAAAAAATTAAAAATCCTATTTGTTGCTAGATATTTTGATATAAAGGGCGGGCTTGTGGCCCTGGAGATTCTCGAAAGACTAAGGAGGGAGTTTGGGATAGAGGGTATTGTTGTTTCAGTTGTTCCTGCGGAGATAAAGTCAAAATACCCTAACCTTGAAATACATGATCTTATGCCGCAAAAAGAGTTATTTAATCTTATGGAATCATCAGATCTTTTCCTGTATCCTGGTTCATATGACACCTTCGGTTTTTCACTTCTTGAGGCTATGAGATTTGGCCTTCCAATTTTAACAATAGTCACGCCAAATTCTGCCAGCAGGAGAGAGATTGTAACACTTGGCAAAACAGGGGAATATATAGAGCTGGATAAAAATCTCTCGGGAACGTTGATAGGGGATTATGAGGAAAAAGCAATAGATGAACTGATAAAAAGGGCGGAGTTACTTATCAAGAATAGAAAAAAAATTGATCAAATGCGAAAGGAATGTTTAAAAGAGATAACGTCTGGAAGATTCTCTATTCTTAGGAGAAACAGACAACTTAGGAGGATTTATGATGAGGCGCTCGAATAGGGAGATAGAGGTTTCTTTTATTATTGTTAATTACAATGGAGGTGAATTTCTGAAGAAAGTTATTGATTCTATAAAAAACCAAGACTTTCCAAAAAATAAGAGAGAGATACTTCTTGTGGACAATAATTCAATAGATGGAAGCCCAAATATATTTTTGAATGATAAAGAGGTTTTCCTTATAAAGTCAGAAAATAATCTTGGTTTTGCAGGAGGGAATAATCTTGGAATAGGTAAAAGCTCTGGCAAATATCTTGCACTAGTTAACAATGATGTTATCCTGAACAAAGATTGGACAAAAATTATGGTATCCAAAATGAATGAAGATAGCAGAATTGGAATTGCAGGAAATAAGATATTTCTTAGAGACACAAAAAATATCTGGCATGGCGGGGCAAAAATATTTTTTCCCGGTTTTGTAAAGCATATGAAATTAGAAGTGGAATGCTCCTTGAAATTTGTGACATTTGCTTCGGTTATGATAAGAAAAAATGCGGGAATAAAGTTTGATGAGAATTATTTCTTATACTATGAAGACACCGATTATTGCAGAGAGGCAATAAAAAGAGGTTTGAAAGTCATTTATCTCCCAAATGCAGAATCAAACCATTTTATAAAATCAGGGAGAGCTTCTCCTTCAGAAGAGTACTATCTCAATCGAAATAGAGTCTATTATTACGCAAAAGAACTTAACGGTTTAATGAAAGTTCTATTTTTATTCGGAGATATAATATTATTCTTCCCTATTTTTACTCTGTATAGGATAATAAGACAGCCAAATAGAATTAAATACTTCGGTAAAATATTAAGAGCACGAATAGACTCAATAAAGATGCTAAAATGAAAAGACAATTAATAGATTCATTCAAAAAATTGAGAGAAAGATTTTATGGCTTCATTAAGAGGCCGCGAATTTATTATAATACAAATCCTTATCTTGAACCTTATCATCTACCTAAAGCGGACCTGGAGTTTTACAGAAAGAATTCTCTAACCAACTCCGACCTTCTGGAATTTCTTAAAAAGTTTAAATCTTAATTTGCGCCAACTCTTTTTCCCAATCCACCAGGGGCGGGAGAGTATCTACATGTAAATGAGCTGCTAAACTTTCTACAGGGGATATGCATGGAAAAACCTTCCAAATCTTATTTATTGTCTTATCCTCACCACCTCTGGAAGTCTTATTAAAGTCTGCGAAATCTGAGAATAATTTTTTATGCTCGAAAAATGTCTTTCGCGGAACTATGAATGTCCACGTGGTACTGAGGATGCTTCTCCAATGATTATACTTTCCCAAGAAGATGTATGAGGGCTCAAGATGAACATATCTATCGGGGTAGTCTGTGGGATGAATTGCAAATTTATCTGTTCCGATTATCTTTTTGTCGTATGCATCAAAGATAGAGCCAAAGGAGATTTGCCGGTGGAAGTAATCATCCTCCAAGAAATAGAATAAATCTTCTTTTGACTTTTCAGCAAGATTATAGCAGACTTCCATTGAGCCTCCACCCCCCAGAGATTCAAAGTGATTTATTCGAAATCTAATAGGATACCTGTTTAGCAATATTTCCATTTTCTTTAGAAATTCAGGGGGGCTAGAATCATCCACAATCTCAATAAAAATTCGTTTTGCAAAGGGGATAGCCGAGATTAATACTGAAGATAAGCATTTAAGTGTAATATCCTCTTTAGACAATTCAAAGGGTCTTGCACTTGCTGATGGGCTCGCTTTTTTGGGACTGATATATGTTCTTAAAAAGATCTTCATAGTTAACATCCGAGAAACATGAAAGGAAGGTTAATAAAATTATGTGCATAAAATTAGGATGTAAACAACAAAAGTTTAATAAATTAAATTTGGATAGTTCTAAAATGAAGCTAAATCTTGGATGCGGGAATTGCAAAAGAGAAGGATATGTGAACTGTGACATCTCTGAGGATGTAAAACCAGATAAGATTATCGATCTTGAAAAGAAGCTCCCATTCAAAGATGATACTGTAACAGATATTTATTCCCGTCACACTTTTGAGCATATAACCAATTTCATGCAATTAATGGAAGAAATTTGGAGAATATGCAAAAATGGCGCAAGAATAGAGATAATCGTCCCATACTTTGCACATCCTGGTGCTTTTTGGGATCCTACCCATAAGCGATTCTTTACTTTGAGAACCTTTGATTACTTTAGGGGAGATGGGCAACTGAGTTATTATTCTAAAGCAAGGTTCAAGATTTTATCAAAGAAGATAGTATTCTTCGTGACCCGTCCAAAAATAAGCAGGTTCTTTGATTCTGTCATAAATAAGATTCAATCATTTTATGAACGGTTCCTCTCAAGAATATTCCCTGCAGAAGAATTAAGATTTGTTTTAGAAGTTGAAAAATGAAGATTTATGATTGTTTTACTTTCTTCAACGAACTTGATTTGCTTGAATTGAGATTGGAAGAGCTTTATCCTTATGTGGACTTTTTTGTGATCTCCGAAGGGGATAGAACCCACTCTGGAATAAAAAAAGAGTTTATCTTTGAGAAAAATAAAAAGAGATATGAAAAGTTTCTTAAAAAGATAATTTACCTCAAAGTGGAAATGCCGGAATTCAACTGGTTTGACCGATTATTAATAAAAGTGGAAAAGAAAACACATGGGTTCATCACGAGATTTATAGGCAGTAATTTTAGACTTGGAAAGTGGAGGCTGGACAATTTTCAGAGGAGTGCAATAATTCGGGGACTATCAAATTGTGAGGGGGAAGATATCATTCTAGTTTCTGATCTAGATGAAATTCCAAACCCTAAAAAATTTGGCCAGATGAAAATGTTATTAAAAGAAAGCCCTAAGGCGGGATTTATGCAAAAGTACTTTAATCATTATCTAAATGGATTTGTAAATGACGAATGGCTAGGAACGAGAGCCTGCACTTTTATTTATCTAAAAAGAAAATTAAGATCAGATCCCCAGTATATACGGTTGAAAAAGTTTCACTTTTTGCTTGATAGGTTTGGAATTGGGAAGATAAAGGTCATAACTGGCGGTGGTTGGCATTTTAATAATGTTGGAAAGAGAGAGGAAGTTATTCAAAAGATAATGTCTAAAACAGAAGCGGATTTATTTAAAGGTAATCTGGCTGAGAAGCTTAGAAGAAATGAATCATCTGACTACTTGGGTATAATAGATGCCAAATTAAAATACGTCCCCATAGATAATAGTTTTCCAGAAGCGATTCTTAAAAATAGGCGGAAGTATTCAAAGTTCATCAAAAAGATTTGATGGTAGATGGATTTCACTCTTTTTAGTTAATTAGTTAAAGCCGGTCCTTTTATTATTCAAGATTTATGAAAGAAATAAAACTATCGTTGGATGACTTTTGATAGTTTATGGATAATAAAATCTTGAATTTTTAGATTGTATAAGAGCTCCGACTTGGTAACAAGAGGTTCGCCGCTGAGATTGCATGCGCCAATAAATTGTTGAATGGAAACTTTTAATGGGTCCTTGATTTCTATAGAATTTTTATCATATTCTACAGTCTGCGAATAATTCTCTCCTATCTTCCTTTCAAATTCAACCCCATTAATCTTGAATTTAACCTTTCTTGGTCTTTCTCTTTTTAAACTGAAGTGGTATTCCGCGTTACATCTCCCATATTTAAACCGGATGATCACTTCATCATTCTTGACTAGGGGGAATTTTAAATTCTCTATCCTTTGATTTCCCATTAATTTAATAATAAAGCTGTTCATATGGGGGATAGCTTCAATTACTAAATTAATTGCTCCTTCAATAGATGGCTCCATATACATCGAGAATTCTTTTATACCGGTAAGATAATTTTTAGGGATTTGCTCTAGAATTGAAACAAGTTGGGTATTCACAGATAAAACTTTATTATCCTTCTCTGCCGATAAAATTAATTCTTTAGCTATTTTATAATTCTTATCCAAGGAATCGTAAATAAAAGGTTTTTCGCATAAGATATTGAGATTTTTATTTAAACATTTTTTTATATACTCTGAATGAGATTTTGATGGCGTACATATGCTTATCATATCCAGGTTATTGTTTTTTAATAAATCATCTATATCCCAATAAGGGACAGCATTTATCCCGTATAGCTCTTTTAATTTATTTGCCTTTTCGATAGAGCTTTCCTTGGATGAAGTTAAAATTGCAACAACATCACACCCTGAATTGTTAAATTCGCGAGCATGAAATTCTCCTATGCTTCCAACCCCAAGAACAGCTACCTTCTTTCTGTACACATTTATCTTGCGCATTTTCATTTTAAAAAAGTTTGTTAATTGTTTGGATTAGACTTAATTTTATTGTATTTGGGTACAATCGGGCCCGAATATTGTGAAAAAATAATTTTTAGTCCAAGACAGAGAGTCTCCTAATGCAGTTAGGAAACTAAAAAAGGCACTAAATGATCTTCAATTCCGGATAGGGAATAATGAATTTAACTCCTTTATTTCTTTGGCTTTCATTATTCTTTAGAATTTCTTCTGTATAATTCCATGCAAGAACATAAATATAATCAGGAGGGTCTATTTCCAAAAAGTCTTTTCCTTTGATTGGAATCTTTATCCCTGGCACTATCTTCCCTCTTTTTAGGGGGTTATCTTCTACTATATAATCTAAGTATCGGTTATCTATCTGATAAAAATTCAAAGCAGTAGTTGCTTTTGCAGGAGCCCCATAGCCAACAATTTTATTGCCCGTCCCTTTTAAGTTTATTATGACTTCTCTTATTTTTTCTTTTACATTCAAGATATTTTGCGCAAATTGTTCATAAGTGGAGAATTTATCAAGTCCAAATATCTTTTCATTATCCAAAAAAGTATCGACACTTGTGTCTCGTTTTTGTTTCCCCCCACTCTTCTGGATAAATACTCTGATAGATCCCCCATGAACATCAAATCGCTCAACTTTAAAGATTTCCAGATCCTCTTTTTTAAAGAAATTTTCTAGAGCTAAAATGCTGTAATAAGAAACATGTTCGTGATAAATGTTATCAAAGGTCACCCCTTTTAGAGTATCTAAGAGATATTGCGCCTCAATAACAAATATCCCGTCATCTTTTAGGAGCTTCTTTACATTTTCTGCAAAACCATGAATATCGCTTACATGTGCAAACACATTAGTGGCTGTGATAACATCCGCTTTTCCATTAATTCTCAAGATCTTTTCGGCAGATTCTTTATCCCAGAAAACATTAAGAGTCTCTATTCCTTCATTTCGAGCAATCTCTGCTATATTACTGGCAGGCTCTACTCCCATTACTTTCATCCCGCCTTCTCTGAAATATTTTAGGAGAGTTCCGTCATTGCTTCCAATATCAACAACTAAAGAATTCTTTTGTAAACCATACTGGATCATGATTTCCTTTGCCATCTCTTCAAAATGCCTCCTATTTGTTTCCGTAGTGGATGTTACAAATAGGTAATGTCCAAACATTTTTTTTGGGGGGACAATATAGGATAATTGGCATAAGTGACAATCTTCACAGTACATTACCTCTAGGGGATACAACTCCTCTCCCCCATTAATATCCTTTTCATCAAGTAAATTATTGGCTAATGGACTTTTACCAAAAGAGATAACTTTTTTTAATTTAGTGCTGTTACATGCCCTGCAGTTTAATTGAGGACCAACATAACATGCCCTATTATAATATTCTTTATATGATCCGATCTCTGATGGTTTTATTAATTCATAGGGGATAGTGTGTTTCCCATAGTTCTCCTGCTTCCTTTCTCCGGTTACAAGATTAAGTGATATGGTGTCTTCAAGGAATATTTGCGCATGGGCCATATTTGGGGGGGTAATCACCAAATCTCCTGCTCTAACAAGATTATGCTTTACACTGCTATTTGGACTTGATAAATCCTTATAGAGGCTTATGTAAGATCCGGAGATAACTAGAACTCTTTGTTCTTGTTCCGGGTGGTAGTGATTTCCTCGGATAGTGTCTCCATTTTCTTTAACTCTTTCAGTGGTTATCAAGCCAATCCAATTTACAGGCTCATTAAGATAATAATTACTAATGGATCCTCGTTTATCGTTAAAGTTGTCTGCGCCACGGATGATAATCTCCTCTCTTAGATCATTATTTTCTTTTTTCGGAGCACTAAAATCAGTTATATTTATTTCTTTCTCTAATTCTTGAAATATTTTTATATTGTAATAGCTCTTATTTTCGAAATCCAAAAATTTTTCTTGATTTGTAAAGAGGTCATCAATTATGTCTTGAATTCGGTGTTGCGGTTTAAACCCCAGAATTGTTCTTGCTTTTTCTATTGAAACCTTGTAGTTTCTGAAGTCTTGTACATTCCTTGTATCCCCTTTGATCTCTTTTTTTATTCTCTTTTCAACTTCGACTTTTACCACCTCCGCAACTTGTCCAACACTATAATTCTCAGAAGCAATGTTAAAAACGCCGCTTATTGATTGATTAGCTTGAATTGCTTTTATGTAAGCATTAATAGCATCTCTTATATCTAAAATAGGTCTCCAGATGGAAGGGTTGTTGACAATTATCCTCCCTTCTGAAACGGAAGTCTTAAACATAGTATTGACTATTAAATCGAGCCTCATTCGAGGACTGTAGCCTGAAACAGTTCCCTGCCTTAATACTATAACTGAAAAATCCTCATCTCTCAGTTGAGTACATACTACCTCCCCTTGAAGTTTGGATACTCCATAAGGGTAATTACATGAAGTCGGGTCTTCTTCAGTATACAACCTATCTAATGTGTACCCGTAAATAGAACATGAAGAGGCATAGATAAATCTCTTTACACCTGCACCTTTTGATTGGAAGGCAAGATATGCAGGAAGGGCCACATTATACATAAAATTTAATTTTGGGCTAAATTCCGCCATGGGATCATTAGAAAGTCCTGCAAGGAATATCACTTGGTCATACCCATTCAAATCCTCCTTATTTAAATTGAATAAATCTTTTTGAATAACTCTTACCTCTTTTGGAAGATGATTTCCAAACCATAGATTATCTATGACATCGACTTCATAACCCATGTCAATAAGTACAGGAACAAGTCTTGAACCAATATATCCTGCACCACCAGCAGCAAGAATTTTCATGAAAATTTCAATAAAAAATTATTTATAAACATTATTATACTTGCTACAATAGGTATAATATAAGAAAGATCTGTAAATAAAATAAAATTCTTTTCCTAAAGCTCTTTTAAAGAGTAAAAAGAAATATTCCCGGTTCATAAAGGAATTAACCTAAATTCTTCTTTAGAAGTTCATCATTTTCCCTTTCAATCATTTCCTCAAGAACTTCAGCCTGCAAATTTTGCTTTACAAATTCTTCGCAAATAGCTCTGCTTTTGAAAGTTCCTGCATCTCCCCAGAATCCATTAACAAGATGATATCCGAGCCTTCCTTCTTGAAGATACAAATCACTTACTCCCGTTATCTCATATTCCCCTCTTGAAGAAGGCTTAAGAGTCTTTATTTTATCAAATACAGTTTGGTCATAGAAATATAATCCAACACTTACTAGGTTGGACTTTGGGTGTACTGGTTTTTCCTCAATACTTATTACTTTGCCTCCCATTACTTCTACTATTCCAAATCTAGCTCTTCTGATTCCATTAGCGTCTGTAAAGTACAAATCATCTTCCCGACCGGGTTTCAGGAAAAGCATCGCCCCCAGATCTGAATCTTCGAACTCCCTCGCAGCGTCTGTAAAATCTTCTTCAAGTATATTATCTCCAAGAACAACCGCAATCTTTCCTCCATTTAGTACGGGCTTGGCAGCTTCAAGTGCTTTTGCTATTCCACTTGCATTAGTTTGACAATAATATGAAAAGTTTATTGAGGGGTGGACCATTGAAAGATATCTCTGAACATCTGAGAAGTGCTCACCTCCTGTTACAACGCTTAAATCATTGATTCCCATTTTTCTTAAAGTGTGGAGAGGATATTCTATCATCGGGACATCCCCGATAGCAACAAGATGTTTGTTTGTCGACGCTGTGAGGGGGTAAAGTCTTGTTCCTTTTCCGCCGGCCAGAATTACTCCCTTCATTTTAAATGCTCCTTATACTGTAATAAACACTCTTCAACTGCTTCATGGATCTCAGGAAGAGTTATCCCTGCATTTTTTAATTTATCTGTATTCAAGTAACAATTTGACCTTGTTCCAAGAGTTATTTGATTTAATTCTCTCAAGGAAAATTTGCCGAAATTATGGGAGGAATCGGCGATTTTTTTATATGCTTCCATAATCTCAAATGGTGAAATTATCCCGGGATTAACCAGGTTGTAAACCCCTGTCTTTCTTTCTTCTATAAGTTGCTTTATTGCCCCGAGCAAGTGAGGAACAGTGGTCATGGAATTTTTAACATCTATTAAATTTTCATATTTCTTAATTTTGTCAATCAGATTTCTTTCATCTGGATGGTCATCAACAGGCATTCTCACCCGGAGAATCAATGCACTCGGATTTGAGGCAGTGATTGCTTTTTCCGCCAATATTTTTGTTTTTGCATAAAATTGAGGACCATAAAAGTTAGGTTCATCATCTTCTGTAAACCCCTCACCTCCCTTATCTCCTAGATACATGCATCCGCTTCCGAGATGAACAAAATATATGCCTCTTAATGCACATGCAGAAGAGAGATTAACTGCAGCAGAAACATTTGAGAGTATTGTCTCTTCTTTATGCGTCTCGCACCAGTCTATGTTTGGGCGCCCTGTTTTTCCGATGGCATTAATAACGACATCTGGTTTTTCTATATCAAGAATCTTCTCTATATCTGATAAATCAGTTGCATCGGCAATTTCTCTTCCTATTACTTTATATCCTAGATAATTCGCTATTCTTGTTCCCAAGAACCCTCTTCCAAACACAAGCCCCTTCATTTTCCCTTCAAAGGCCTCCACCATGATTGGTTCTCTTCATACCATTTGCATGTTTCATCTAATCTCTTGTAAAAAGAACCAGGATCTACTTTAAATCCTAAATCAGCCAATTTATCTCCGGAGATTGAATACCTAAAGTCATGCCCTTTCCTGTGAGGTATATGTTCTATCATTTCATCTCCTTTACCAAAATAGTATAGGATTGCTCTGGTTATTTCAAGATTGTTTAATTCACTGTTCCCAGGAATGTTATACACTTCTCCGACTTTTCCATGATTCAGAATATGCCATATAGCGCGGCAATTGTCCTCAACATGAATCCAGTCTCTTACATTCAATCCGGGATTGTCTTCAGACCACATAAGAGGGACCTTTTTCCCGTCGATAAGATTTGTTATGAAAAGAGGTATCAGTTTTTCCGGGAGCTGAAATGGCCCATAGTTATTTGAAGACCTTGTTATAATTACAGGGGCACTATGTGTTTTGTGATATGCTACAGCAAATTGCTCTGCTGCGGCCTTACTTGCTGAATAAGGGCTTGATGGATTTAATAGGTCATCCTCATTAAACGAACCTTCTTTTCTGCTTCCATAAACTTCGTCCGTTGAGATTTGAACAAATTTCTCTAATTTTCCAATGGAGACATCAAGTAAATTAACTGTTCCGCTAACATTTGAAGTGACAAAGTCCATAGAATTACTAATACTCCTATCCACATGACTCTCCGCGGCAAAATTAACAATCACAGATGGATCAAACAAGTCAAGAGCATGTTCTACTTGCTCTCGAATAGAGACATCTCCTCGGATAAAGGTATATCTTGGATCATGGCTTAAACCCATATGCCCTATGTTCTTACCCTGTCCTGCATATGTTAGCTTATCAAAGTTGCATATCTCCAAATTCTCTTCACCAGAATCCTCAAGGAGAAATCTTATGAAATTGCTTCCAATGAATCCGGAGCCGCCGGTTATCAAGATTTTCATTCCCAAGATATTTTATTCTAAGTTTTAAAGGTTATGAAATACAGTTCATCAGGGATTATTGTCTGCGAATGTCCCAGAAACAATCTTTTTTGATTCAAATCGTCGTGAAATTATTAGTCCGATCAGGTAAACCATATTGCTTACTATAACTGCAATGATAACCCCGTAAGTTGCAATCGACTCGCTGAATTGAAGAAGGTATGTAACAAGAGTGTAACTAAGTGTTATATTAACTGCTGTAGAAATTAGGAGAAGTATAATAAGTAAAGACGGTTTGCCTTTTGACATAAAGTAGGTGCTGTAAATCCCAACAAGAGGAGCAATAATTAAAAGAGGGGACAGTGCTCTTAACATTTCTGCAGCGGGGTTATAAGCCGAGCCATATATTATCAAGATTATAACCGATGAAAAGATAAGAGTTCCTGCAAAAAAGCCAAGCCCTATTAAAAGTGTGGACCTAAGAGATTTAATTATTCCTCTCTCCAATTGGCGAGGATTTATTCTACTAAAAATAGGAAGTAGCACTGTACCAAAACCGATTATTGCGGCAAGAGCTGCAACTAAATTGAATGCAGCGGAATAATATCCTATGAATTCAGCACTGACAAAATGACCTAGAATAATCTTGTCTACATAGCCGAAGAACACGCCGGATAATGATAAAGCAGAGGCTGCTAAAAAGAATTTATTGGAATCTTTAATTTCGTTTCTTCCAAGCTTTGATCCGGATAAGGGGAGAGGATTTACTCTCTTAAGTTGGGAAAAATAAATGAATCCGGATGAAACAAGATAGGATGCGGATAATGCAATAAAGAGAAACATTAGCACTATCTCGTTAGATTGAGTATACCTTAATACAAGAAGGGTTGCTAGGGGAACAAGAACAATCCTGGATATTTCAAAAACCACCTCATTATTGAAAATCCCTCTAAAATAGTTAAAGGACTGTAGGGCTGATTGAACAAAGGAGACTATCTCGAAAAAGATTATATATACAACTCCTGCAAGAAGGGCCAAAAGGATCGGCTTGTTAAAGTAAACTTTAGAGATAAAATTAGCAGAGACAATAAGGGCTGTTATCGAGAATAAGACCAAAAAGAGCTTCATTTTTCTAAAATAAACATAAAATGATCTGGCTGTCTTTTCATCCTTTTTCCCTAAATGAAAAGAAACAAACCGTATCATAGTCTGCCCAAGCCCAAGTTCTGCAAATGTGGTGAAAATTAAGATTACAGATAAAGCAAGATTGTACAATCCGAAAAGGTCCGGAGTAAGCATTCGTGCAAGAATTATTGTTAGAACTAATGCACCAAGTTTAGAAACAATTTGTGATGAAAACTGAAACAATCCATTTTTTATGGCCAGGCCGGTATTTCCTGAAAAATCCCTCTTTTTTATTCTCATTAAGATATCTGTGATGTCTTTCTTTTCTGAAGTGAAGTTTTCTTTTATGCTCGGAACCATTACAGCCTGAAGTCATAAGAAGTTTTAAAAATCTTCTATAGGATAAGATGGGAGAAAGGTCTATACTTTCTCTCTTCTTTTTATAACTCTACATGGAACTCCGAACGCGACAACATTGTCCGGAATATCTCTGGTTACAAAACTATAAGCTCCAATTACAGAATTCTTTCCAATCTTAATCCCAGGCATAATTGTGCTGTGAGTACCAATACAGGCTCCCTCTCCAATGATGATTCTCCCTAGTTTACTGTCGATTGTACTCTCAGATAAGATAGCTGTAAATGGGCCTATCTCCACATTATCTTCTATTCTGACACCGCCTCTAGCCTGTATATAAACAAATTGGGATATGTCCACATAATTCCCTAAATCCAATCCTTCAGGATAGTGAACTAAGAAGTTATAGGCAGTTAAAACCCCATGTTGTATCTCTGGTCTCTTCCATTTATTTCGCCATTCATCTGTATGAGTCATTGTGTTTTAATCAAAGCCTCCTTAATTTGAGTGACAACATAGTCCATATCTTCTTCGCTCAGCTTATTATAAAAAGGGATGGCAATTGTTTGTCGTGAAATTCTCTCAGCTATTGGAAAATCTCCTCTTTTATAACCAAATTGGTTCGTATAAAGGGGTTGCAAATGTATTGTTGGAAAATACTCCCTACACCCAACACCATTGTTTTGAAGGTAGGTCATAATCTGATTTCGTTTACTTTCTTCTACGCCGATCACAAAAACAAACCAACTTCTTTTTTTGTTTTGAGTGTTCTTAACTGGCAAAGTAACTTCCTCCAGTGAACTTAATTTTTCTATATATCTTTCAGCAATATCTTCTCTTCTGGAGAGGATTTCTTCAATTCTATCAATTTGAGCAACCCCTAATGCAGCATTTATCTCATTCATCCAATAATTATACCCCATTCTTTCAGTGTATGCCACTTTCGAGTCTGGTTTTCCATGATTTCTCATACTCCTGCATAATTCAGCTAAGTCTCTTCTTGGGGTAACTATTGCTCCCCCTTCTCCTGTTGTAATCTGCTTATTTGGAAAAAAAGATAATACTGAGAGGGTAGACTCTCCGCCAACTTTTTTTCCATTATACTCAGCACCTAATGCTTCGCAAGAATCTTCTATTATTGGGAGATTGTACTTTTCTGCTACTTCCCTAATTTTGTCCATCTCACAAGGGTATCCAAAGATATCTGCTGGAAGAATTGCTTTTGTTCTCGAATTAATTTTGGATTCAATTAAGGAGGGATTAATATTGTATGTTTCAGGATCAATATCGACAAAAATGGGTTTTGCTTTCTCCATGAGTAAACAGTTACTTGAAGAGACAAAACTAAATGGGGTTGTTATAACCTCATCATCATTGCTTATACCGAGACTTTTAACACTTAAATGCAGTGCGGCAGTCCCATTATTCACAGCGATTACATAGGGAATTCCTAGATAGGCGGATAATCTTTCCTCAAATTCTTGAATTATGGGGCCTCTACTCAAGAAATTTGTGTCCAAAACAGCAAGTACCTTTTTCTTCTCGGTGTCTGTTACATCTGCTAAGGAAATTGGTACCTCTCTTCTTAATTGCCCTGCTATTGCCATCACCATTATTGAGTGGTATGCTTTTTAAATATTATCAAATGGAGATACATCTCTCAAAAGAGATACGGGGGAATCATTCTTTCTCAATTCTATTGATGATATCAACAAATGCCGGTCTTGTTATCAGAATTCCGACGGTGATTCCGATGATCGTTGTAAATGCAAAACCTTTGAAGAACCCTGCAACTGCCCAAACAAGAGGGATAAGGGAGACGAATGCCGTGAAGTAAGAACCGAGGATGATTGAAAATGCTCGCTTAAGTCGCTGTTTCAAGGTCATGAGTTTAGTCTTTGCCTCATCAAGAATAATTATCTGGCTGTCTATTCCTGTCCCGATTGTTGCAAGAATTCCGGCAATGCTTGGAAGATCGAGATTCCATTTAATAAAAGCGGCGATTCCGAGAATGATAATTATCTCCGAGATGCTTGTGAGTATCAATGCAAGTGAAGCTTTTAGCCTCTTATATCGTATGAAAACAATTATAGAGACCGCCAATATTGCAATCAATCCGGCAAGAAGAATCGTGTCTGTAAAGTTCTTTCCGAGGAGCGGGGAAATTGTATTAAGTTGGACAATTTCAAGTTTAAAGGGCAAGCTGCCCGTCTGTAAAATCGTCTGTAATTGCTTCATTTGAGAAGTTGCATTAGTAATGGCATCATTCTCCGTTGCGCCAACCCCAGAACCCTGGATTGAGACCTGGGTATTAATTCTTCCTTTCAGGTCAGCACTTATCTGCAAACTTTCCAACTGCTGTCCATCCAGGAAGAGGTCTATATTTTTTGACAGATAATTCCCATTGGAATTTGAGATCACGGAAAGATTTTGTGTCAAAACTGCAAATCTCTCTGCGGCACTTTGGCTGAGGTAAACAGCAAAACTGAACGTACAAACATAAGACCCGTCTGACTGTTGGTTACATTGTTGCAATCCCGACTGCTGTCCGGATGTTGCAACCGAGGCAATGTCCTGCTTTTCACCCTGGAAAACAGTATCATTCCCTATTTTAGCTTCAAAATTTCCCTGTTGAGAAATCAGACTTTCCAAATCGCTGGGTGTTTTCCCGCCGATTTCCACACTTACGTAATTAGTTCCACTCAAATCCTGTATTGGAGAGACTTTTATATCCTCCAACCCGTAGACATTCAACCTGTTGTTTATCATCTGGGCAACTTCGCTCGCCTGTTCAGAGGTCATAGATTGATTTGCTGCTCTTACAAGGGCACTTGCTCCACCGGACAAATCCAGACCCGTCTTCAAATTTGTCGGCGATAAGTCGTCCACGACAATCTGCGGAGGGATGTTTGAATAATAAATTACTTGCCCCTGGTCTGTATCAAATGTTACCTTCATGCTATCATTAGAGTCGAAGAGATTCTGTATTGCTGCAGAGTAATCTTCGGTATTCTTTATCTGCTGGCTATTAATCGCGGTTATAATTTCTCCTGCCTTGAATCCCTGTACAGATGCTGTTGAGTTTGGGATAATGCTTGAAACAACAACTCCATTCTGAAAGAGGTATGCTCCAGAAAATATTGAAACCAATGATAGAAATAGAGCTATTATCAATAGCCAAATTTTCCAGCTAAGCTTAAGATTTATTTTCATATTTCTTTGATGCGTACCATTTAATTATAACTGCATTAGTCACCCATGTGTTGAAAACATCAAAACAGAGTCCTATTGCAAGAATTGTAAAAATCTGAGACATTGTGTTCGAGAAAGAACTTAGTATAAGAAGTGCCGAGAGTACGGCAACCAAAGCAGCAATAGTCATCGTTATTCCTGTTTTAAATGCGCCAAAGATTTTAGAATTCACAGAACCAGAACCTGTAGATTTCAAAACACGATTTGTAAGCAAGATGTCTGTGTCCACCGAGTATCCGATAAGCATAAGGAAAGCTATAATTCCTGCAGAAGATAATTTCATTCCAGATAAATCAACAACTGCCAACGTCATTAAAATATCTGCAAATGCAGAGAGAACAACAGCCAACGACGGGATAAATGTTCTGAACAGGATGAAGACAACTATTGACATGAACACAAATGCGATTAATATTGCAATAAGAAGCTGCTGATAAAAGCTTGTTCCGATTGATGGGTTTGTAAACTCAAAACTGCTGTTCTGCTCAGTAAGATTATAACCTAAGTATCTTTCAAGTGTCGTCTTTGCCTGATCTGCATTTTCATGAGTCTGGATTATTACTGCTTTTTGCTGTTGGGTAACAATGTCTTTTATTGAGTTGACATCGATATCCCCCAAATACGTAGGTAAATCCCTCTGAAGCTGACTAACACTAAGATTGCTACTGTAAATTGTTACAGAAGTCCCTCCTGCTAGAGAGATGTCCCTGTAAATAAAATCGCCGGTTTTGGCATGAAAAACGAAGATATAAATCAAAGCCAGAATAATCAAAAGTGCGGATGCTAAAAAGAGGAATTTATACCTCTTGTTATAGAATGCAGAGATTTTTTCTTTTAATTTTCCTTTTTCCATCTTATCAATGCGCCGGCCGGGAGTCGAACCCGGACCATCTGCTCTCTACTGTATTCCTGCTTGGAGAAAAACTGCATTTTTCCGCAGTGGTTTCCCCGAAACACACTGGAAGGCAGAGATTCTACCGCTAAACCACCAGCGCTTAAAAATATGTGTTAAAATGGAGTTTTAAAGATTGTTGTTTGGGTAGATTATCCACTGAGCTTTTCCAGGGAGTCTTTTTTGAAAACCTGCTTTTACGGGAATTTTTAGAGGAGTAATCATTGAAAGATTAATCCAGGAATTCATCCATCCGTTTCTTGTTTTCAAAAGATAATGCCCTATAGGGTACTCTTTAGAACGCCTAATAAACACAATTGAACCGAATTCATTAACGTATCTTTTAGTTTTATTAACAACTTTGGAATATTTGTAATTTAATTTTTTCTTCTCTAACACTTTAACAATATCTCGGCAATAAGCGCCTTTTTCTTTGCTGTAATATCTCCCAAATAATTTTAATGATTTTTTATAGGAAATCCCTAAAAGGCTAGCTACACAAGATACAGAACATCCATTGTAATCTTCTTGGGCAACTGGTTGAAATGCTCTCATTTTAAATGCGCCCGATAGGATTTGAACCTACGACTCCCTCCTTAGGACGGAGGTACTCTGATTCCAGGCTGAGTTACGGGCGCGTTATGGTAATGCAGGGAAGAGGATTCGAACCTCCGAACTCACTAAGAGACGGGATCTTGAGTCCCGCGCGTTTGACCACTTCGCTATCCCTGCTTAGAAAAGAGTACAATTGAAACTTTTTAAAAATATCAGAAAACTACTTCAGAGTCTTGGAAACTAATTCCAGATCTTTTGTCAAAGCCGCTATTGAACGCTTAAAGATTTCAGAAACATTAATCTGACCGAAAGATTCTATTGTAATAACTAACTCGTCTTTGGGTATCATCTCGGCTTTCTTTCCCTCTTCTCTGCAAATTTCCTCACAAATATCTGCAACTTCTTTTTTCTTATTGTCTATGACAATAATGTTCTTTCCTTCTTTTTTTACTTCATTGTGGGAAATCGCAGACTTAATCTTATCATATAATTCTGAATCCATCTTTATCTCAACAACATCCCTATAGTAGAATAGGCCAGGGGAGAACTTGGAATGTTCACTTCCTTTGCCGGTTTTAGCGACGGCAACCACTTGAAGCTCATTATCTTCTCCAAGAGAAGTTATTGGAATCCTCTCGTAAACAACACCGAGAGCGCCCTTAAAGTCTCCAGAGTAGACCATGCCCGGACGTTTAACATCCAGTTTCATTTCCATCTCTGTCTTTTCATTGACAGCCTTGTCCATCTTCAGAGGTATCAATCCGATTCTATGAGCGATAGTCTCATCATATAACGGAGAATCGTTTCTGTAAATTTCAACCTCATCAACAGCAAGAACCGGAATTTGATTTATGTAACGCCTTATTGCATTAGCCAGACTGTCTGTTATTTTTGCGCAAAAGACAATCTGATTTTCGTTTTTTTCTATAAGTTCCATTTTAATGAAAAATTTTGGGGTTTTTTAAACTCTTCTCCCTCTCCTCCCTCCTTTCTTCTTTGGTCCTCCACGAGGTATTTTGGTGACGTCAAGTATATTTAATATCTTAAATCCGGATCTGGAGAAACTTTTTATTATGGCATGTGCACCTGGGCCGGGGGTTGGATTTCCTGTTTGAGACCTAATGCGAACATAAAGAGATCTGACGCCCAGGGGAGCAAGCTCCTCTGATACCCTCTTTGCAATAAACATAGCAATTGTCGGGTTGGCCTTAAGTCGAGAATGTTTTGTGACCATTCCTCCGCTGACTTTTGAAAGAGTGCGACCAGACATGTCTGTTATGTGGACGATAGTATTATTGAAAGATGTATAAATATGGGCAATAGCTTCTGCTTCTCTTTTCTTTTTCTCGGCTTTTTCTTCATTCTCTTCCGATTCTTGCTCTATGGTTTGTTCTTCCAGTTCATTCACCATTGACATTTTCTCCTATTATGGGTAATTTGGGATTCTCTCTTTTTGGACGACTGTTCTTAAGTGAGATCGCTGATTCTGCATCAGTACGGACCAGATAAGCAGGGCTGTTAACAATGCCTTCCCCGACAAATATTTTCTTATGCGTAATCATCTGTCTTGCAGATTTTATTGTCGGTGCGAGTTTTTTTTCAAAAACCAGAGTCTGAAGCCTTCTCTTAAGATAATCCTCCTTGTTTAGGGAAAGAACATCTGCAATGCTGTTTACATCAAGCCCAATTTTTTTAAGCCTGCCAAAAAACGCACTCTTTTCATCCTCTGAAGCGGAAATCAGGCTCTTGGCTTTTTCCCTTATCACATTAATCTTAGCTTCCGCTTTCCATATCTCTTTCTTGTTTTTCAATCCAAATTTCTCAACTATAACTGCTTCATCCTGGATTCTCTTCTTATCATACGGGCGTTTGGGCCTTGAATAAACTTTATGTTTTCTTTTCATTTTTTACCTTTCTTTTTAATTCCAACACCTCTGCTCCTGTTTCTTCTGAAATTTGCTTTTGTTCTTTGTCCTCTAAGGGGCAACCCAAGAGCATGCCTTACTCCACGATAATTTTTGATCTGTTTCAATCTTTTGATATCAAACTCTTTGGCTAATTCAAGGTCCGTTCCAGTGAGATGCCTGTTCTCTCCGGTTTCCCGGTCATTTCTTCTGTTTAAGATATATACCGGGAGCTGGGGCTTTTTAGCAAACTCGGAAATTTTTTTTATTTCGGATTCTGAGAGCTCACCTATTTTCTTATTCCTCTGAATATTGAGGGAGTGGCAGATTGCATTTGAAAAATTCCATGAAATTCCCTTAATGGTTGCAAGACCCGCATAAACAGTCATAGCTCCTTCTATGTCTTTTGATAAGATCCTTACAATCCTCTCTGTGCTTTGCTGTTTTGTTTCCATTTTAGTGAATGAAAAGGTTATATCTTTCCATATCTACAAGTTCTTTAAAAATTCTCCTCTCCACTGCTTTTTGAGGGTCCGGGAGATTGGGAATTCTTTTCCTTATGTCTTCAAAAGATTCAAATGGTTTTTCTTCCCTTTGGTTAAGGATATCCTTCATATGCTTTTTTCCTAGTCCGGGAAGAAGTTCAATCTGATGAATCCTTTTGTTTATCGCTTCTGATTTGTTGAAAAATTCTACAAACTCAGGTTCTCTTTCCTTTACAATTTTCTTTATAAATTCTTCCAATTGCGCTTTCGCAGATTCCGTGAGTTTCTCTCTCTGAAGACGCCCTCCGATGTAATAAACTTTATCACGCTTTCCTTCACCGATGTAAACCCGTTCACCTATCTCAAATGTTGAATCGCGGCGGGGGATTAATTCAAGCAGAGTAAGATTTTTCTCGCCTATAGCCTGAACTACAGGAATCATTCTTTTCTCCAGGGGATAACCGTTCGGCAGAAAATCTAATACTATTGCAAATTCTTCTTTTTCCATTTTCTCTATTTGATAAACTCTTTAACTGTATTGAGGATCTTATGAGACTCATCTTCATCAAGGCTAATATCCACAAAAATTTTATTTAAGTCTTCAGTTGTTTCTGGCAGGAGGTCTATTATTTTTGAAATTTGATCTGATTTGACCTTCATCAGGTTTAGTTCTGAGATTTTGAGTCTTAACTCTCTCGCTTTCTTCAGATCAATACCGGAGAATTTTTTTATAAACTTGGTGAGTTCAACAGCATTTTCATTAGATTCAATGAATGCCTTTGATTCTGCCATACTGAGCGATTCACGGTTAGATATCATTTTAAGCTGAGAGACTTATCCTTTTAAGATGTGCAGGTGCGATTATGAATTTCTTTTTCTTGTTTTGAGTATTTATCTCAACAATGTATGAACCCCCTCTCCTGCCCGACACAACTCCTGTAGAGCCCTGAATTCGCAGAGGGAATCTTGAGTCTATTGAAGGTTCTTTTAAAACCGCTACAGAATCCCCATTATCAAATTTCCTGAAGACTTTACCCAGCCCAGGCCGTCCATTACTCTCAATTCGTTTTGTTTTGCTCATGGATTACCAAGAAAGAGTTCATTTAAAAAGCTATTGATGTCTTCGGCTCTCAGGAAAACCTCTTATTCGTGCCGTCAAGAAGATCCGGTCTCATGGGTTCCAGATTTCCTTTATCTCTTGCCTCATCAGTGGTCTTTTTTATTGCATCAAACATTTTTTTGCCCCAGACTTTTTCCCCGCACCGATCACAGATTTCCATAGACCGGTCATCAAGAAGGTCTGTCTGACAATAAACACATCGCCTCATTTTTTCACCTGATATTGCTTGAGAAGAAATTAGTTTTTAAAGATTTGTATCTTTAGCTGATAGTAACGTTTAAAAACTAATTTTAAGCATTAGTAATATGATAATTCCTGTACGATGCTTTTCATGCGGCAAGCCAATCGGCCATCTCTGGGAAGAGTACAAAAAGAGAGTGGCTTCCGGAGAAAAATCCGGAAAAGTTCTTGATGAACTCGGCCTTGAGAGATATTGCTGCAGGTCAGTTTTCTTAGGACAGACAGACCTTATAGAATTGATAGGAAAATTCAAGAAAGCTTAATTTTCCATCGAGCAATATAACCACAATTGTTGCACGTTACTGATTTCCTTCCGCGATTAATTCTTACTTTTTCTTTTCCACCATATGGTAGAAAACATTTTTTGCAGAACAACTTTCTCTTCTCACCAAGATTGACTTTGTAATTCATGGCAGTCTTTCTGATCTTTTTAATAGACAAAGGCGTATGGATCTTTATATCTGAAAAGAATTCTTCAATCTTTTTTTCAGTTTCTTTTTTTGAAAGTTTTTTCATGTCCCTTAAATAAAAATAAAGAAGACAGCTTAATGACTTAGCTTCTTTTCGAAACTATAACCATCAACGCAAAGAGCTTAACTTCTGGGTTCGGAATGGGACCAGGTGTTTCCCCTTTGCTATGGCCGTCTTCAAAATTTTATCATTCACGACATTTATAAAACTTTTTATAGGGTATAAGTTTAGGAGAATTATGCGGGGGTGCCGGAGCGGTCAAACGGGCGAGATTAAGGCTCTCGTGGCTTAGTGCCTGCGCAGGTTCGAATCCTGTCTCCCGCATTATTTGCAGATACATTATTGATTTGGGGCTATATCCCCACTAGAATCGACAACAATTGCAAAGTCATCTCCAAGATTATAATCATTGTTGTCCGCATCATCGCCCAAAGATCTTTCAATAAAGTAAAGGCTCTGACCTGAATTCAGAGTATATGACTGATTCACATATCCTGCGGCAATTGCTGTAAGGGTGTAAGTCATAGTTCCATTTGCATTTGTTGTTTTATTAAGATCAAAACCTGCAAGAGCCTGTTGAGCCTCAGAACTAAGAGTGTCTGAAGAGATTAGATAAGCATATGGGTAGTAAGGGGTGTCTGAAAATTTAACTGCCGAGGAGGGTAGAGAGGAAGTTCCGGAAACAACATTTGAAGTGACGTTCTTATGAGGGTTAAAGACGATAAAACCAATTACGACCAGAACAACTATGATCGCGATCGGAAGAATAATCCTTATGGTTCGTGGGCTCTTTTTTTCCATTGGGGACTTTAACGATAGTTAATTTATAAAGATTGTGAATTAACTGTCCAAAAATCTGAATAAAAACATTTAAATATCTTCATTAGAGAATAAGTTTACCTGCGAGTCTGACTCGGCGTTAGCGGGAGTATAGACTTCTGCAACCAACATGAAATCAAAAACAAAAATAAACAGGCAATCTGAAAGAAAAAGAAATCCTGAGTTAGTCAAAACTATAAAAGATGCGCAGAAAAGTAGAGGATGGTTCAAGATCTCCGAGATACTCGCCTCCCCAAGGAGAAATCATAAGGACATCAACCTTAACCAAATTGAAGAACAAACAAAAGAAGGTGAAACGATTGTTGTTCCGGGCAAAGTTCTTTCAATGGGGGAGATAAATAAGAAGATTAAAATTGTGGCTTTTAATTTTTCAGATGGTGCCAGGGAGAAGATATTAAAGTCCGGTGGAAAAATATCCACTATCTCTGAAGAGATTAAAATTAATCCTGATGCAAAGGGGGTCAGAATATTAGGATGAGGATCATCGACGGAACAGATGCTGTTCTTGGGAGAATCGCAAGTTATGTTGCGAGACTGGCACTAAGAGGAGAAGAAATAAGAGTTATCAACTGTGAGAATATCCTCGTAACTGGCAACAGAAAAGTTTTCATAAGAGGCATTGAAGAAAAAAGGAGAAGAGTCGGGAGCACCCAAAAGGGGCCAAAGTATTCAAGAAAGATTGAGAGGATAGTCAAGACAACTATAAGAGGAATGCTCCCTGATTATAGAGAGGGGCGGGGAAGGGAGGCATTCAAAAGGGTAAAATGTTATCTTGGTATTCCAAAAGAATTTGAAGGTTCTGAAATGGAGAGAATGAAAAAAAGAATGCCTAAAGTTTATAATAAAATTGGAGATATCCTTCAATGAGCGACAAGATTGGAAGAATAATAACCTCTGGAAAAAGAAAAGCGGCAATTGCAAAAGCCACAATAAAAGAGGGCAATGGGGAGGTTTTCATCAACAATAGGGATTACAGGACTCTCCAAATATTTGACAAATTCAGAATAGAAGAGCCGCTGAGAATCACAAAGGAGGTTGCCGGAAAAACAAACTTTGAGGTTTCAATAAAGGTTTCAGGCGGAGGGCAAAGAGGACAAATTGAGGCTTCGCGATTAGCTTTGGCAAGAGCTATCTCGGACTTTTTTAAATCAAAAGAGTTAACAGAAACTTTGGAAAATTATGATAGGAATCTCCTAATTGCAGATGTCCGGAGAAAGGAAGCGAGAAAACCCGGAGATTCTAAAGCGCGTGCACAAAGGCAGAGCTCCAAGAGATGATCATTTTATCTTCAACCTTTCCAATTTATTCTGCACGTGGTTAAACAACGTCGAAGAGATTATTGGCTGATGAGAACCTTGGAAAACCTGATTGTTAAATTTTATTTTCCCCATATAAGTGAAGTTCTTTAAAATTTTCTTTAATCCGTTCACAGAAAGATGGTGTTTATGTGCAAGCTGCCTGAGGCTTATTTCATTATTTAGAAAATCTTCAAAGATTTCCTCAACCTCCCTGTAATTTTGGGCTGGAACGAGATTTTTCCCTTCAATTTTGTATCCAAAGGGTGTTCGAGACATAATTTTTCCATTAGATGCCTTCACCATCATCCCCTTTTTTTGCCTCTGACCTGAATTTATAGAATATCTTTTAAAAGTTTCTAGTATCTTTCCGTCAATTTTTTCATTTATGTATTCCAAGAACTCTCTTTCATTATCTGGAGAGAAATGGTAGCAAATTTCGCACAGATCTTTTCCAAATTTTTTTCTTTTTGGTACACTGCCGCATTTAAAACAGAATCCTTCTTCCATTAGATCACTCCATATTTTTTAAGTTGCATCATGAATTGTCGTTTATTTTTATATAAGATGGGTTTTACCCCAATTTTCCTCGGGGCGATCAGATTCCATTTCTGATTATCCGTAAATAATGCTTCGTGTGCAGAAACATCCAGCTTCCTTAAAGCAACTTTAAAAATTTCTGTTCCGGTTTTTCTTGAGCCAACATCGCAAGATGCGATAACCACATCAAACTTTTTGTAATATCTATTGTCTAATAATGCCTCTTTTGCGATGCACCATATGTCTGATATAATCGCAATCTTATACCCTTTCTTTTTCAGATCAAGAGCAAGATGATATAGCCCTTTATCCCGTCTGAAATTTTTTTTATAAGCTTTAAAATAAATCTCCTTTAGGGCTTTCGGGGTTATATTAAGATTCTTCGACATTATTGCAACAACTTTCTGGCGAGGTATTGTTCCTGATATTGCGGCGGAGTATATCTCATCTATTGAGTCCATATACTGATCCAAAGACAATTTAAGTTTTTTAGCTACAAACTCATGAACCCCAATTGCAAACTCTTCCTTTTTTCCAACAGACAAAACACCCCCCAGATCAAAGATTATTGCCTTAAACCTCTTTTCCATATTAGTTCCTGTTAATTTTGTTTAAATTATTTTTCATGAGCTCTCTCTGATTCAAGAGCATAAGTATAACTGCACCGATAAGAAACATCCAGCTAACTGCAAAAGTTAGGACAATGCATGCCAGCGCAAGTAGAGAAAAGACCACAATTCTCGGATTCTTTATTTTTATCATCTTATTTTTTATTTATTCTGCCTTGAACTAATTCAAATAATTCTCTTGGTATCAGGGGTTCATGATTTCCATTTGATTCTTTTCCACTAAATTTTACTTTTCCAATATAAGTTGAATTCCTTAGTAGTTTTTTCAAACCAGTAGTGGTTAACTTATTCTTTTTTGCCAGTTTTGTCAGACTGATTTCTGAATTTAAAAATTCATTAAACAAGCTCCTCACTTCCTCAGCTTCTTTTTCATCAATCAAAAGTTGCTTATTAATCAGCCTGTAACCCCTTGGTGCTTTTGTGATAAAACCACCTTCTTTTGCCTTCCTCTCCATCCCAAATTTTGTCCTGTCCCCAATTATGTTCCTTTCAAATTCAGCAAATGCACCAATAATCTGGAACATAAGCTTTCCGCTGGCACTGGCTGTTTCAATTTTATCCTGCAGAGAAATAAAATCAATGTTCCATTCCTTTAATCTATCAATTGTCAAAATTAAATCTTTGAGGCTTCGAGAGAATCTGTCCAGCTTGTAAATGAAAATTGCCTGAAACTTCCTTGACTCAGCATCCCTAAGTAATTGCATCATTTCCGGCCGGTTTAAGTCTTTTGCAGATTTTCCTTCATCCCGATAAATCTTGAATATCTCATAACCAAGTGCCCGAGCATAATTTTGCAGTGCTTCTTCCTGGGCATCTAAGGAAAACCCATGTTGGGCCTGATCTTGGGTTGAAACTCTAATATAAATTGCTGCTAGGGGTTTATTCGGGGTCATTTTACTAGCTCCTGAAATTTGTCTAATCCCAAATTATCTAAATTAAGGTATTTTATCCATGCAATTTTCGCCCATCTATAAACCTCTTCTTTCTTTTCGGGGTGTTTCGAAACTAAATTAATAGACCATACTGCCCCATCTAAGAGCCTCTTTTTAGCAAATAAATAGACTGCTTTAATTTCCTCTTTATTGAGCTTGAGATATTTCTGATACTCTTTGAAAAAAATTCCGATTAAGTCTGTTCTTACTCTCCTTTCTTCTGTTAAAACATGTCCGACAAAGACTGCAACATCAAAGGCGAGATAATTATACTGAAAATCATCCCAATCAATTATAGCCTTTAATTTGTTATCCTTAACAAGAAAGTTTGATTCGCAAATGTCCCCATGCATGACACATTTTCTTAACTTGCTTCTATCAAGCTTGTTGCATTCTTTAATTACTTTTAGAGATTCTTCTTTGAAGTCCATATTGTCTATTTTTTTGAGGCTTTCTCCTTTCATAACTTCAAAGTGTATTTTCCCTTGCCAACGGATTCCTTTTGAAGAATATTTTAAGAGGAGTTTGTCAAGAATCCCAATTTTTTCTCCCATGTCCAAGGCAATCTTGCTGTTTATCGTTTCTGTTTCTTTCCCTTCGACAAATTCCTGTATTACTACCTTCTTTTTTTTGTAAATCAGTATCCCTTTTCCTAAAGAAGTGTGAACAATTCTTGGTATTGCTACACCCCGCTCGTTTAGGAAATCAGAGAGTTTATTTTGGGTTTCAATAAACTTCATTGCGGCATGTTCAAAAATTTTCAAGATGAATTTTCCCTCTGAGGTTATCAACCTAAACACAGTATTTCCGCCCGTAAATAGATACTGGTGAGACTTATACTTCCCAATAGAATAAATTTCTAGGATATTTTCAAAATCTTTTTTCGCAAATTTGGTTAAGACCACGCTTATTCCCTCTTTAAACGTAAACTTAGGGTCAAAAACCGCAAGTCCACAGCAACTTAGGGTGCCCTAAGTATATAAATTTAATGGAAAATTCATAAATTCCCCTAATTTTTCTTAATTTTTTAGATTTGGGGCAAAGTGTGCACTAAGGTTAAGTTAGTTAAGATGAATCAGAGGATCAGAAAAGACTTACACCGAGGCTAAAATATCGCAAACTCTTTGTAAGCATTCTCTTTTGATTGTTTCTGGAAAAAGGATCCAAAATTTTTCAACCAATTGTCCTTTTGAAAGAGATTGTTTCTTTGATGAAAGATATTTTATTGCTTCCTCATGATTTTGAAATCTTTGAACATATTGGGGTCCCAAAGCCGTGATTGCCCCCCTTCACAAGATAAGATCTCCAGGCACACGGGAGACTCATGGATTATATATAACTCTGGGCCAAGAATTCCAGCCATTAGGGCAAATTGCATAAGGAGATTCTTTTAAGGCAGGACTTGGTTCAGGCATATAAAAAATAAATCTGAATAATTTTAAAAATTATTATAATGAAAATAAAAGAGAATAAATGTTCACTAAGGTAAACTTAATTAAAATAAAAAGAAAGAAGTTAGCTTATCTTCTCCTTCTCTTGCCGTAGTTTCGGATCAATTTGGTTACACCAACAGCTGCTACCAAAAGTGCAAGAACCCACTGGACCCACATATCACCCCAGCTAAATCCGGGTATCCCCACCAGGCCAAGGATCATGAATACGCCAATAACGGTTATTAACCATGCAGTTACTTTTGCCATGTCTCACCTCCTTATGTATGATGGAATTGTATTAAGGTTATAAAGTTTTCCTCTAAGATCTTTTAAGAGGGTTTAATCTGTGAATAAATGAAGCTACAAAAACAGTATTATGCAAATCAGAGGGTGTAAACTTGCCTTATTCTCCAAACGAAAGAATTCCGACGGAGAATTAAGTTCTATATTTATAAACAGTTGTTTATGGGTGTTTAAACAGCCTGTTTGCCATATTATTTCTTTGAATCTCCCTTTAACAAAAGAGATTTTTAATAAGAAAAAGAAATTCATCCAGATCTCAATAATTTCCCATTATTCCTCTTTTTTATATCGGTAGGAAGCAAAGATTTTTAAATTAGTTTTTATATTATTTATCATGTTTAATTGGTTTTCTAAAAGAGGAGCAATAGATTCTATAAAAAAGGATACAAAGACTGGTTTTGAGTCAGTAAAGAAAGATATAAATTCAATTAACGGATGGATAAAATATTTAGAATCTGAAAAAACAGCACATAAAAAAGATTTAGAGGATATTCGTGATGAATTATCGACGATAAAGGAAGAGATTGCCGGAATAAAGAATATCATTTCCATGGTTGGTGAAATGAAGATTAATCCCGTGTTTAAAACAGCTAAACAGGTGTTTAATAAACAAACAGCTGTTTTCCCTGTTCAAACAGGTGTTCAAACAGGTGTTCAAACACCTAAATTAGAACAGTTTTCAATAACTGAAAGGGCAATATTATGGATCCTCTTAAACTCTGATTTGAAATTAAGCTATGATGATTTAGCTGCAATGTTGGGGAAAGAGAGATCTACAATAAGGGGCCAAATAAATGCAATAAAACAGAAAAGTGAGGGATTAATTGAAGAAGAAATAGAAAAAAACGGTAAAAAGAGAGTATTTGTACCTGAAGAAATTAAAGAAAAGATGATAAAAAAGGCAAAAGTGAGAATTAAAACAGATCAAAAAAATAAAAAAGAGAGATAAAAGAGTACACCAAATGACAAAAGTGAGTATTGGGGAAAGAAAAGAGAGGGGGATAAATAAGATGTAAGAATATCTAATCTTAAAAGAGAGTGTTGAAGGAGTAGTTATTCGGTGGGCGGAATAATTATTTAGGAGGTTATAGGTCCCTAAGCTGCAAGATTGCGTTAAGTGAGACCAAGTTTTTTAGATTTTGGGAAATAGAAAGTTGAATGTTCTTATTGTTTATTTTTGTTTTATCGACGGGAATTCCTTTTCTCATGATTCGGCCGACATAATCTCTTATAGAACTCTCGCTGAGATTCATTTTTTTGGAGAGTAACTTATAGTCGGGAATGCCCCCTTCCTCTTCAATTTGATAAATTGTGGAAAATACGAGAAATTCTTGATCTGTAAGCTCTTTAAACTTTAGGCGTATCTCCTTTTTTATGCTATCCAGAGAATTGAGAATCTCTAAGGCATTATCAAGATTTTGAGGGGAATTAGTCTTATTTATTATGTGTCTGTTTGTCTGTTTGTCTGTTTGTCTGTTTGTTGGAACCCCTTGATTTCCTATGGAGAAAGGTGAAAATTGGGGCTCTTGAGGGTTAATAGGTAAGCTTTGTGTTGGATTCTCCTGTCTGTTTGTTGGGATTAAGTGGTTCTGTGTTGGATTTTCTTGTTGAGGATTAATTCCTTCTGGAGAGGTATTTATCTCAGAAATAAGATTTTTTAGGTTCTTTATTGAATCTTTTAATGAAAAGACTTCCATTTTAAGTAGTTCTATGTCTTCCTTTACCCGCTTAAATGCTTCCTTTATTTGATCCATTAACTTCATAGAAATTGAAAGTATAAAAGATATTCTATTTTAGGGTGCTATTCTTATAAGCTCCATAGGCTTCATCAGTAAGCTTCCAGCGAATCCTTTTTTTGTAGGCAATTCCTCGGGCATTTTTTGTTATTCCCAGGACCAGGCCTTTTTTCCTGAGGTTTTCAAGGATTCCTTTTATAAACTCCTCGTCCCTCACCACCTCTTTGGCCAGATGAGAAGTAAAGAAAGGTTTTGGGGAATTATAAAACAAAAAAGAAAGTATCTGCTCGGAAATTTTATCCTGTTTTTCAGAAGAAATTTTCATCTTTAAAAGAAATAGCCCGCTGGATTTTAAAAGCCTATTGTTAATCAGTTCTACTTGTCTTCTTTTTGTATAAATGGAAGAGGTATGTGGAGGGGGAGGTTTAGATCATCTTCAAGTTCAAGAGCTTTAAGGTTGGCTTTCCTTAGGATGATATTAAAGACGAAAATCCTGAATTCCTCTGAGAGCTTCTTATCCTTCCAGTCTTTCATCACTTCTTTCGCCATTTTGGGCTCAGCTTCAAGGACCATGTCCCCTGAAAATTCTATTTTTGCATATTCCGGATCATATTTTATAGTATACTCAAATTTTACTGATATCAATTCTTCTTTTGTTTTTATAAAGTCAGCCTTTGCGGGGATAATCTCCAGGATATTTATATTAGTATTAGCCTTTAATTCTTCAAGCTTGTTGGAGAATCTTTCAATACTTATTTTATTAAAGCTGAATCCTATTGCTTTCATAATGTCTTATCTCTAATCGGTTTTTTAAAGGTTTGGTTGAGCAGAAATTAAACAAGATCTTCCTCAGATACAATGACGAAGTCCCCTATTGCTATTATAGAATTATACGGGACTAAAAGCTCATTTGTGCTTGTTCTTTCAAGGTTAAGGTTCCTTGTATATGGGGTGGAATCACGAACGACAATACTAATCAATTCTCCGGATCTGGTTTCAAAAGTAATATCTTTTACATAACCAAGCCTTTTACCCTCTTTTGTCACAATCATCTTCCCGACAATTGCACTGAACGGATTTTTTTCCTGCATGATGAAATTAGAGGGAAATGATATATAAACTTTTCTGTGAGAGAATATAATATCTAGAGTTTAACTTTTGATTGCCATAAATTTTACAGACAAGATTCAAAATATATTTTAGAACATAACTATTCTTACAATCCTTACAATCAAAAGTTAGAAAGGCTACTTGTAACAAGCCTCCCACCCCTTTATTTCTAATAGAACAATTTAAAAAGAAATTTTGGGTTTTGTTTTTATTATTTTTATTTAAAAAAATATGTATAGTATAGTATATACTTTATCTTCATCTTTATCTTTATTTTTACTCAAAAAATATTGATGCACTAGTCCAATAAAATTCTCTTCTTAAAATGCTTTAAGATTTTATCTGGCGAAGATTCATAATCAGAAATAGAACTCCATAAGAAATTGAGGTGTTTTTCTTTTTCAGTAGTTATAATTGTTTATATAATATTATGTTACTTCACGAATATAAATTTAATAACTAAAAATGTTCCATAGGAAACAAACGTGTGGGTGTGAAAGATAAAATGGGGTTGGAGCTTGACAGTATTTTTGAATCATTTGATAAGAATACTATCTTCAAAGATAAGACTTTTCTTCAGATAAATCATCAACCTTCTGAGATTCCCCATAGAGATAATCAGATAAAACAGATAGCTTCTATACTTGCGCCTGTTTTAAGAGGGGAAAAAAGCAGTAATCTTTTTCTTTATGGAAAAACCGGAACAGGAAAGACTCTTTCTATACAGTATGTTCGTGATGAACTTTTGAAGAGAGCAATAGGAAACACTAATTTCAAGCTAAGGATAGAGTACCTTAACTGCAAATTAAGGAAGATCTCAGATACAGAATACAGGATATTGGCGGAAATGATAAAAAAACTAGGCGGAGAGATTCCAGATACCGGTCTTCCCACAGAAGCTGTTTATAATAAATTCATAAAAATAATCGATTCTGAAAAACAACTGATTGTTCTCATTCTTGACGAGATTGACCAGGCAGTCAAGAAGATATCAAGCGATTTTCTTTATAACCTTACCAGACTTAACTCTGAACTCTCCAAGACGCAGATTTGCATTGTCGGAATAAGCAACAATCTCACTTTCCTGGATGAACTTGATCCGCGTGTAAGAAGTTCGCTTTCAGAAGAAGAAGTCGTTTTCCCCCCTTATAATGCATTGCAGCTGCAGGATATTCTGAAAAAGAGGGCACAATCCGCATTCAAGGAAAATGTTCTCCAGGAAGGGGTCATTGCAAAGTGCGCTGCATTTGCAGCGCGGGAGCACGGGGATGCGAGAAGGGCGCTTGATTTACTGAGGGTTGCGGGAGAGCTTGCAGAAAGGGAGAATTCCGGAAAAATTCTGCTTAAGCATATAGATGAAGCAAATAACAAGATTGAAAAGGACAAAATAATCGATGTCATCTCTTCAGAACCAAAACAATTTCAATATGTTCTGCATTCAATAATTTATCTTTCAGAGCAAAGAAATAAAGATAAACAACACCACTCCGAACCAATCTTTACTGGAGATGTCTACAATTATTACAAGGAAAACATAAAAACTAAAATGGAAATCCTGACTCAGAGGAGAGTGAGCGATATCATCCAGGAGTTTGACATGCTTGGGATTATTAACGTAAGAGTCATCTCAAAAGGGCGTGGTGGGAGAATGAGGGAGATAAAACTTGCAATATCTAATGATATCATAGAAAAAGCCAAGGAGATAATTAAGGATTCACTGCAATTCTTGTGATCATGCTCATGGACCAACGGGAAATACTTAATTTTTGCATAGAGAGGGGAATACTCTTAGATAAAGATGTTCTGAGTTTGTTCAGCGAGGCAGGGGACATGGAGTCTGTGCGCCTCATGATAGAAAAGATAAGGGAGAACACTCATCAGAAGGTGATAACGAAGAGCATTTTTACGAACGGAATAAAGAACATCACTGTTGAAAACTTTCCGCAGACCAGCCAGACAAATCTAGAGAGGCTTAAAATCAGGCTTGGACTGGAACTGGAGATTTCAAAAGAATATTCTTTAATTGAAAATAAGAACCCTGTCCTTGAAAGGAATTTTGAAGACAGAAGGGTAAAAGTCCAGTCTTTTCCCACCGGGAAAGACAAGAAGCTGGACGTGGATGATTTCACAGAATATTTTCGCAACAGATTCCAGAAGCTAAAATCAGTTCTCCAGGCGCATCCCAACCTGAGGAATTTAGTTTCCATAAATAAAATTTCGGGAGACAGGCAAAAGATATCCATCATGGGGATAGTCTCTGACAAAAGCGTTACAAAAAATGGAAATATCATTCTGGAACTTGAAGATTTGACCGGAAGCACCCGCGTTTTAATAAATCAGAACAAAAAAGAGCTGTATACTGAGGCTGAGGATCTTACGCTTGATGCAATTATCGGAATTTCAGGCTCAGGAAACAGAGAGATAATTTTTGCAAATGAGCTGGTGCTCCCTGATGCAGCTATTCCTGAAAGAAAAAAATCCCCTGTAGAAGAGTATGCTGTTTTTATCGGAGATTTGCATTATGGCAGTAATCTTTTTATGAAAAAAAACTTTTTGAAATTCCTTGATTATTTAAATGGGAAAATACCAAATACACCGGAAGTCAGCAAAATAAAATATCTATTTATAGTAGGAGATCTTATTGCGGGGATTGGCATTTATCCGGAGCAGGAAATGTTCCTGGACGTTCCTGATGCAAAGAGGCAATTTGAGGAGATTGCGCAATTGCTTGGCCAGATAAGAAAAGATATCACTATAATAATTATTCCCGGAAATCACGATTGTATCCGTTTGATGGAACCTCAGCCTCTTTTAGACAAGAAATATGCAGAACCTCTTTATAAATTAGAAAACGTTATCCTGGCAACAAACCCATGCTATGTTAATATGGGGGCACGGGAAGGTTTTCCTGGGTTTGATGTTTTGATGTACCATGGATTTTCATTCTTTTATTATGCTGATAATATCCCTTCTTTGATTCAGGCAGATGCGGGAAATGCTCCCGAGAAGATAATGAATTACTTATTGAAGTATCGGCATTTAGCCCCGACACATGCATCAGCACAGTATTTTCCACTGAATGAAGACCCTCTTGTAATAGATAAGGTGCCAGACGTTTTCTTTTCAGGGCACACCCACAAATGCGGAATAACTTTTTATAACAATGTCTTAATTATTTCCGGTTCAACATGGGAAGCAAAGACTCCTGAACAGGAAAGACGTGGCAACGAGCCTGATTTCTGCAAGGTTCCTATTATGAATCTTAAAACAGGGGGAGTGAAAATACTTGATTTTGAATGAAAACAGAATCTTATTTCAGGAGATTTGATAATGAAATAAAAGAAGTTTATGAAGTTGCAGATGCAGCAAGAAGCTTGGGTTTGGACCCTGTCGCAAAAGTTGAAATCCCCCTCGCAAAAACGATGGCTGAAAAGTGCGTTGGGCTGATCGCCACGATTTATCCTCAGATGAACGGATGCGGGATTGACAGACACATCCTTGAACTGGAAAAAATCTACGGAAAAATGGATCCTGCTGTTTCATTCAAGATTGCAGAGGACGTTGCAAAACAAAAGTTCTGTGAATTCAAAGACCTTCTTGAGGCAATTGATGCAGGAGCACGAATAGGGATGGCTTATTACACTTTAGGAGTTGTTTCTTCACCCATAGAGGGATTCACCGGGATAAAACTCATGAAGACCAGAGATGGAAAAGATTATTTTGTTGCTTATTTTTCAGGTCCGATAAGAAGCGCAAGTGCAACGGGAGCGCCTTTCTCTGCAGTCATTGTTGATTATCTAAGAGAACTTTTCGGATATGCAAAGTATGACCCAACAGAAGACGAGATAAAAAGATACTTTGTGGAAAATACAGACTATCACGAGAGAATTACCAACCTGCAGTATATGCCGACTGAGGAAGAAGCAATCTTTTTAGCTTCTCATCTGCCTCTTCAGATAACAGGAGAACCAACCGAGAAAAAGGAAGTCTCAAGCTATAAGAATCTCCCGAGAGTTGAGACCAACTTTATCAGAGGAGGAATGTGCCTTGTATTCTCCGAGGGTTTTGCACAGAAGGCCGCAAAAGTTCTTAGACTGATTGACCAAGCAAAAAAGAACGGTATCGTTTACAGTGGATTTGATTTCTTAAAAGAATATGTTGAGGTTCATGAGAAGAGAAACAAAATCTCCAAGGAAAAGGCAGGAACAAATGTCCGGCCGACTTATATTCAGGATCTTGTTGCAGGCAGGCCCGTTTTCGGACACCCCTCAAGAAGCGGAGGGTTCAGATTAAGATATGGGAGAGGAAGAGTTTCAGGTTTTAGCGCCGCATCAATCCATCCCGCGACAATGGGAATAAGTGATAATTTTATTGCAATAGGAACACAGCTTAAAATTGAAAAGCCCACCAAAGGAACCTGCGTTACTGTTTGCGATTCAATTGAAGGTCCAATCGTAAAATTAAAAGACGGGAGCGTTAAGAAACTAAGGACTCTTGATGAAGGGAAAAAAGCATACAAAGATACAGAAGAAATAATCTATTTTGGTGATCTTCTCTTCCCTTTCAGCGATGTCGCAAACAGAAATTCTGTTCTTGTCAAACCCGGATATGTTGAAGAGTGGTGGGCACTTGAGCTTGCAGAAAAGGACAAAAAATTCTCAGAATCAATAAACCCGTTTAAGGTCAATTTTGACGAGGCCATCAAAATAAGCAGGGAATATCAGATACCCCTGCATCCAAATCACACTTTTTTCTGGACCCAAATTTCAAAAAGTGAGATGGATGCTCTTCTGGACTGGATTAACCATGCCCGAATAAGCGAAAAGATAATTCTCCCATATTCCCGCTCAGAAAAAGAAAAATTCAGTATTGCGAAGAGAGGATTGGAACTTCTAGGACTTGAACACGACGTCACTCTGGAAAATGTTGTAATAAGCAAAGATATAAGCAGGGCTTTATTCGCGAACATTGGAATTGATTTCAATATAATTGAGAATGAAGAGTGTTTCCTCAGGGATAATTTTGATGTTAGCAAACTTAAAAATACTCTGAATGAATCTAAAGATGTGCTCGCTTTTGTAAATTCGGCGTCTGAATTTGAAATAAAAGACAGGGCAGGTGATTTCATTGGAACAAGGATGGGCCGTCCTGAAAAAGCAAAGCTCAGGAAGTTGACCGGGAGCCCCAATGTCCTTTTTCCCGTGGGCAAAGAAGGGGGAAGATTGAGAAGCGTTTATGAAGCGGTGAACATCGGCACCGTGCGGGGAGAATTTCCCATTAATTACTGTGAGAATTGCAATGCAGAGACAGTTTACCTAACATGCGAAAATTGCGGGCAGAAAACCAGGCAAATGTATTACTGCAGAGAGTGCGGAGAAAAGAAAACTTCTCCATGTGAAGAGCATAAGAGCATACAAACTTCTGCTTACCAAACTCTTGATATAAAACATTACTTTGAAAAGGCGAAGCAAAGCATCGCAATTATGAAAGAGCAGATGCCGGCGCTTGTCAAGGGGGTAAGAGGAATGTCCTCAGCCGGAAAAGAACCTGAGAACCTTGCGAAAGGAATCTTAAGAGCAAAATACAATCTTCAGGTTAACAAAGACGGAACAATAAGATTTGATGCCACAGAACTTCCGATAATAGCGTTCAAACCTAAAGAGATATCTGTCAGTGTTGAAAAATTAAGGGAACTCGGATATGACAAAGATGTTTTAGGGCAGGAACTTACAAGAGAAGATCAGATAATTGAATTAATGCCGCATGATATCTTGTTGCCATGCCCCACAGAAGGAACTGATGAAAAAGCAGATGATGTCTTTTTCAGAATTGCAAACTTTATAGACGATCTCCTTGTGAAATTTTACAAGAAAGAGCCTTTCTATAATCTTAAAACGCGGGATGATCTGGTGGGAAAGCTTGCTGTTTGCATGGCACCCCACAATTGTGCAGGTGTGATCTCAAGAATAATCGGATTTTCACAGGCGCAGGGGCTTTATGCCAGTCCATACATGCACGCTGCGATTAGGAGAGACTGCGACGGCGACGAAGCGGCAGTGATGCTTCTTTTAGACGTGCTGTTAAATTTTTCCAGAAAGTTTTTACCAAGCCACCGTGGAGGAACCCAAGATGCCCCTCTTGTCCTTAACGGAAGAATAAGTGCGGGGGAAGTAGACGACCAGATTCTTGATCTGGAAGTACTTGAAGAATTTGGATACCCTCTTAGACTTTACCGCGCCGCGGAGCAGAGGAAGCATTCTTCAGAAGTTAAGATTCCAAGCATCAGGTCTGTTTTGAGAGAGGATAAAGATCCATTTAGGAACATCGGTTTTAGCCACGATACCACGAATTTCAATGAGGGGGTGGTTTGTTCATCATACAAAATCTTCGGGACGATGCAGGAGAAAGTTGCACACCAAATGGCACTTGTTGAAAAAATAAGGGCTGCAGACACAGTTGATACAGTGCGCCTAACAATTGAAAGACATTTTATAAGGGACCTTAGAGGTAATCTGAGGAAGTTTTCAATGCAGGAGTTCAGATGTATTAATTGCAATGAAATTGTCCGGAGACCTCCATTAACTGGTAGGTGCCCTGTGTGCAGGGGAAGATTAATTTTCACAGTGAATGAAGGGGGAATCAAAAAATATCTTGAACCAGCGCTCAATCTTTCAGAGAAATATCACCTTTCAACATATTTACGCCAAAACCTTGAGTTGGTAAAGAGATATGTGGACAGCATTTTTGGGAAAGAGCCCGAGAAGCAAGAGAATCTCAAACAATGGTTCTGATTAAAAAAGATATAAAATGATTGTCGGGACAAGGAGACAACCCATCATTTCTGTTTTTCTTACATTCAATTGGTTGCAGTAAATTCCGGTAATGGTCGAGATTGCCAGGACAATCAGCCCGAGAAATCCGGAGAACACAACCACAATTATCGTGAGAAATACAAGAGTCATTATGGACAAAAGAGAGTAATTTATTCCGGCAATCTTTTGGGAAAGAATTTCAGCAAGAAATCTCACAAGAAAGAATGAAATTATTCCCGTTATTAGAATGCAAACAAGGATGACTGCAAGCATTTGCCATGAAAGTGTTCCGATTATCTGATGGATTGCAGCAGCAGCTCCCGTTCGTGTTTTTGATATCGCATAAATTGAAATGAAAGAAATTCCCATCACAAGAATGTTGGTTGCTCCGACGAGAATAAGAAAACCCTTTCTTTCTGTTTTTAACAGGCTGTTTCCGAGTATTGCCGCCTGTCCGCTTCCAAGGCCGGGAAGGAAACCGCACAAAGGGGAAGCGATTATAGAGCCGATAATCGGTCTTAGAACTTTTTCTTTTGGTTTAGTAATCTGTTGTGGCGGCAATTTTACTTTTGTCCTTATGCTTGTGACAAGCATTGAACTTCCAAATAACCCCGAGAGCAAGGGAAGCAATGGTTCTTTGATGTTCATATTTAAAACACATAATCCAAGGATCCCTGAAACAGTGAATACAAAAAGCGCTGATATTTTTTTATTCTCTCCGAAAATTAGTATTGCTGATGTCAGAATTAAAATGATGGGCATGATTGAATTAATAGGCGAATATACTTTCGGGACAAGCAGAGAAAGGGGGATTGCAATTATCATCAAGATAATCGAGGCGATTATCCCTCCCTGCGCCGATAGCATCACTGCTTCATAACCCTTCCCCTCCCTTAACATTTCATGCCCTGGAAGGACTGACAATTGTGTTTCTGAATCCGGGCATCCCAAGAAAATTGAGGGAATAAAGTCTACAAATGTATGGGTTATCGCCATGGCTGCAATGAAGATGACAAGAAAGAACGGATTCACTGCCGAAAGGATAGTCGCAGATATTCCTACGAGAAGTGCGCCGACAAGATTTATGTGAATGCCCGGGGTCAGGCCTGTAATGGTTCCTGCCAAAATCCCCAAGAGCATGAAGAGAATAAGCTCTATGAGCATTGACTGAGAAAACATTTAATAATTATATTTGTTTGTAATTCCGATGAGCGCAAACGAAAGGATGGAACTGATAAAAAGAAATACTTCTGAGATAATCACAGAACAGGAACTGTCCTCTCTTCTGAAGAAAAAAAAGAATCCAATTGTATATTGCGGCTACGAGCCCAACGGTCCGATGCATCTCGGACATTTCGTCACAATCACAAAGCTCATGGATTTGGAAAAAGCCGGATTCAAAGTCATCATCCTTCTTGCAGATGTTCATGCAATGTTGAACAGGAAAGGCTCGCGAGAAGAAATAAAAAAAGAAGTCGAGAACTGGGAGAAAACAATCGAAGCGATTGGATTGAAAGCCAAAATTGTCGTCGGAAGTGAATTCGAGTTTAAAGAAGATTACCAGATGGATGTAATGAATCTGGCGCAAAATTCAACGATACAAAGAGGATTGAGAAGCATGCAGGAAATTGCAAGAGATGTGGAGAACGCGACAATTTCCCAACTGTGGTATCCCCTGATGCAGGTCGCTGATATAAAACATCTTAAAGTTGATGTCGCACTCGGAGGAATGGAGCAGAGAAAAGTTCATATGATAGGAAGAGACATGAAAGACATTTTGAAATACAATTTCGCGGCGATTCACACGCCGCTCATAACTTCCCTGAAAGGGCCAGGGCAAAAAATGTCGAAGTCTGTTCCGGGTTCGGGGATAAGCATGACTGATTCGTATGAAGAAATAAAAAAGGCAATAAACAATTCTTACTGCCCTGAAAAAAACATCGAGGATAATCCTCTCCTTCAGATAATGAAACTGATTGTTTTCCCCCACCTCGGAAAAATTTCAATAAAGAGGCCCGAAAAATTCGGCGGCAATTTGGAGGTTAATAATTACCCCGAACTCGAGAAGATTTACTCGTCGGGAAAACTTCATCCGCTTGATTTGAAATCCTGCCTGATTGAGGCTCTCGAAAAAATAATTTCTCCGATAAGAAAAAACTGGAAATGAACAAAAAACCAATTGTCGCTCTCGCACAGATAAAATATTTTGACAAATCTACGACAAATAATCTTAATAAGATTCTTTATTATATACGGAGAGCAAAAGAAGAACATGCAGATATAGTCTGCTTTCCTGAATCTTGCCTGCATAAAAAAGATTCTTTAAAAATTAATCATGAGATAATAAAAAATATTCTGGAAGAATGCAAAAAGAATTCTATATGGTGTATCATTACTGATGATATACAGAAAAAAAATAAAAAAATATATAATACGGCCATTTTAATCGACAGAAACGGAAAAATGAGAGGAGAATACAAGAAAATACACCTCTACGGAGACAAAACGTCCGCAGGAAATAAAGCATTTGTTTTCAAAACAGACTTTGGAAAAATAGGAATAGCAATCTGCTGGGACTTGGCATTTCCCGGGTTGTTTAGAAGAATGAAATCTATGGGTGCGCAGATTGTTTTTTGCCCCTCTATGTGGGAAGGATATGATTTGGGGATGCATAACGACGCAAAAAGAGAATTTGATATACTCAAGTCCCTTGTTCTTTCAAGGGCTTATGAGAATATTTTCTTTGTTGCATTGTGCAACCCGACAAAGAATTCCAGATATCTCATCCCGTACTCAGTAATTTGTTCGCCGACGAAAGTGCTTAAGGAAATAAAAAGCAAGGAAGGTTTGATTGTTCAGAAGATTAATCTGGAAGAAATTAAGAAGCTTCATGAGATTCATGAGTGATTTCTTTTTTTAGAAAATCAATAACCTTTCCTATGATTTCTTCTCTTTCTTCTTCAAAGAAATCAAAAGCGGGATCTGAGTTTACTTCAAGCACCAACCATTTTCCCTCTTTTTTTAATAGGTCAACCCCGCAAACTTTTATTTTTACGAATCTCATGAGCCTCTTTATAATTTCAGAAAGATTCTTATCTACCGCAAACCGGCCGATTTTTTTTGCATAAACCCCCGTTGCTTTCCAGCCAGATTTGTTATACTTTATCGCGGTCTGTACAATCTTTCCGTCAATAAGAGTCACCCTGTAGCTTGGAGATTTTATGAACTCTTGCGCGATTATCGGGAGTCTTTCAGAATCTTCTTTCCAAAATCTTTTTATTATCTTCTCCGCCCGGTTAATAGTTTCGGCCTCTTCAACATATTCCCCCATTGTTCCCGAGACCCCTTTGAGTACAACGGGCCAATGATTAAATTTAATCAATTCCTCTTTTGCGGCAGTTATATTTTGCGACAGAAGAATAGTTTCCGGTACGGGAATTTTATTTTTTCTGCATTTCACATAAAACATCCACTTTTCTTCTATATAATAGAATGATTTTGAAGAATCAACCACTTTCTTTCCAAGTTCTTCCAGGGTCTTCACAAGTTCAACAGAGAACTCTTCCGCGCTGCTATTATACAAGATATCGCACCCCTTAGCTGTTTTTTCAAGTTTCTTCTCATCGATTCTGTCAATATTTATAAGAACTGTTTTTACATCTTTTTTCTTTGCCACTCTTGCGAATACCTCTTCATCTTTTGATTTTCTTCCGCTGTAGATTAGGCCAATTGTCCTCTTTTCCATAGCCCAAAAAACATTTTTTTATATTTAAACATTCTCATCTTGTCCTGAATTCAACAGTGTCGAGATCCTTCAATCTGTGTTTCAGCCCAACTTTTTGTCCTGGGAATTTGCTGCTTGGCCCCCAAATTTTTATTTCTTTTATCTGCTTAAGAGGGGCATGAAATATCTTCCTGGCGACTTCCTCCACCATAGAATCCGGCTCCAGTATAATTGGCCGTTCTTTTTTCACGTCCTTTCCCGGTTCTTTTGTATAAACTCTTATTTTTCCGAAATTAAGAAATAACCTGTCTCGCAGTTCAGGTATATTCCTGTTATTCCTGCATGAAATCATTACGAAGTCATACTTCCTGCTTTGCATGGTTGAAAATATCTTCCTAACCTCTTTTTCATCAAGCAAGTCTGTCTTATTGAATACAATCAGTTTTCTCCCCCGTGCTTTCTCAAGATATTTCTTTAGAATCTCAATCTGGTTTAGATCAGTGATTAACATCAAAATTACATCTGCATTGTTAACAATTCCCCGATCATAATATTCTGATTCTACCGCCGGTATCTCAACAATCTGAACCCGTGTTCCATGATAATCCATCATCCCAACCACCGGCTTTCTGGTCTTGAATTCATATTCCCCGGATTCTGTTTTTATATTCGTAAGGCGTTCCAGGAGGGAAGATTTTCCCGAGTTTGTCATGCCGATTATCGCCGCTTGCAAATCTTCTTTTTTGATTCCGGATTTTACTGTTCCCCTTTGAGATTTTCCTTTTTCAAGTTTCTCTTTCAGCTTTTTGTATCTTGTTTTTAGCTCCGCGCGCAGCTTTTCAGCACCCTTATGTCCGGGTGCAAGAGAAATCATCTTTTCAAGCGCTTTCAGCTTCTCTTCCGGAGTTTGCGCGGCAAAATATTCTTTTTCAGATGCAATATATTCGGGATGTGCATTTATTGGCATGAGGAGCACCCTGACTATCAGTGATCAGTTTTCTCTAAAAGAGGATTATTCTTTATCAAACTTTCCATAGTATATCTTTTAAAATTGACTTCATTTAAGACTTCATGGAAAAAGATGAGCTCATTGAAAAGATTATGGAGAGGAGGCAGTTCTCCGGGATTCCAAGATCTGATGTGGAAAAAGCATTTGAAAAGTTTGATCGGGAGAGATATTCGGATGAAGAAAAGGTGAAGCTCACCCGAGATTTCCTGCGAACAACATTTTCCGGTTTCTCCGGGAAGAAACTTCTTGCATCAAAGAATAAAAACCCTGAAGAAATTTTGCAAAAGCACTTGTCTACAAGGGAGAGATACGGCCTTTACGAAAGTCTTTATTCGAGAATCCTGAAAGATCTCCCTCAAGATATAACTGTTGTGGATCTGGGTGCGGGTGTTAATGGATTAAGTTACGATTCTTTTGGGAGAGCGGGAAAAAAGGTGCACTATCTTGGAATTGAAGCAATAAGGCAGATTGTTGAATTGGTTGAGAATTATTTTAAGGCTGCTAAAAAAGACGGAAAGATACTGCAACTGAGTATATTTGAACTCGACAAACTGAAGAAAATAATTCAGGAAACAAGGAAACCCCGGGTGATTTTTCTGTTCAAGGTTATTGATTCGCTGGAAAAAGCTGAGAGGGACTTTTCAAAGAAGTTATTGAAGGAGATAATGCCTCTTGCAGACCGTGTAATCATAAGCTTTGCCACAGAATCATGGATGAGGCGCAGAAAGTTTCATGTAACCCGCAAGTGGCTTATTGATTTTATAAGAGAGAACTGGAATTTCATAGATGATTTTGAACTCGGGGGGGAAAGGTACCTGGTTATCACAAGAGAGCAAATTTAAAAGGGAAGATACTTATTTTTAAAATGCCAAAATTCATAAGAAAGGTTCTGGATAACGGGATGACAATTCTATTTGAAAAGAGAGAACTGCCTGTTGTCAGCATCGCATTTGCAATCCGTGCGGGCGGAATAAATGAAGTCGCTGATGAAAGAGGAATATCCCACTTTATTGAGCATATGCTTTACAAGGGAACCCCATCGCGCGATGCAAGGAAGATTGCAGAAGAAATTGAGAAAAACGGCGGAATTTTAAACGGGTTCACAGACGAAGAAGTTACTGCATTTTGGTGCAAGATACCCAGCAGGCATCTTGATTTGGCATTGGATGTTCTTGGAGATATGATAAAAAACCCTCTTTTCAATTCCAAGGAAATTGAGAAAGAGAAAAAAGTAATTTTTGAAGAGATCAAAATGATAACCGACAATCCTCTGATTTATTCGCGTGATAAAATTTCAGGATGCCTGTATAAAGGAATTCTTGAAAAGTCCCTTATCGGGGATGAAAAAACGCTCTCTTCAATAACCCGGGAGAAATTGATTTCCCGCTTTAGGCAGATTTATCAGCCAAATAACATGATCCTTTGCGTTGTCGGGGATGCGGACTTAAGTAGTCTGGTGAGATTTGCCGAGAGAAGCTTCAAGAAAGAATCAGGTTTTGTCCCCGAATCAAAGATTGTTCTGAATAATGCACAAAAAACCGAATGCCGAAGAGGAGTGACTCAGTCAAATTTTATTTTTGCACATCATGTTCCCCTCGCAGGAGATAAGAAAAGCTATGCCGCAGAGGTTCTAAATACAATTCTTGCAGATGGAATGTCCTCGCGGTTGTTTCATGAGCTAAGAGAGAAAAGAAATCTGGCTTATGCTGTTAAGGGTGGGTGTGAAATTAACAAGCATTATGCATACAACTTTGTTTACGTCGGAACTGATAAAAAGAATCTGGAGAAAGTTAAGGAAGTTATTCTCGGGGAACTCAAAAAGATATCTAAGAATCTGGAAAAAAAAGAACTGAACCAGTCTAAAGAGCAGATTATAGGGAATCATCAGATTTCAACTGAAGATTCACAAGCTCAGATGGCTTACTTAATCTCCGAGGAGCTCGCGGGAAATATTGATGAGTATTATAATTATGAGAAGAATATTTCACAGGTAAATCTGGAGGACGTGAAAGAGTTGGCTAAAAAAGCATGTTCTGAATACAGTTCTTTCACACTGATCCCAAAATGATTCCATTTATTGTCAAAGTTCCCGGGATAAACGGGCTTGGAAAAACAAAGGGCTGCGAAAAAGCAGGAAATGCTGTTCTTAAATCATTAAATGAAATCTATTCAAACGAAGAGGGAAAGCAGATCAACACCAAACTTCTGGACCTGGAAGAGATACACTTGGATAATTCTGATTTGGAAATGACAAATGACCTCATTTATAAAAATGCAGCAAAAATATTTAGCTCAAAACCTAGAGCAATCTTCTTGGGAGGAGATCATTCTATAACCTATTCTCTTACGCGGGCCTTTTTAGATCACTGCAAGGATGAATCAAGAAAGCCCTATCTGATAATCTTTGATGCGCACCCGGATTGCATGGAAGCTCCGGGTTCACCGAATAGGGTTTTTCCAACTCATGAGGACTGGCTTAGAAGTCTCATAGAATCCGGATTTCCCGTTTCAAATATTCTTCTTATAGCGGCAAGAAATTCCGACGAAAGCGAGATAAGCTTTCTGAAGAAGAATAAGATAAAATCAATCTCAATGAACCAGCTCCTTGAAGACCTGGAGGGGGTGTGCGACGCCATAACAGAATTCTCCTCCGGAAATGAACTTTATGTCTCAATAGACATAGACGTGATTGATCCTGCATTTGCGCCCGGGACGGGTTACATTGAGCCCGGGGGGCTCACAAGCAGAGAATTTATTTACATTCTTCAGAGAATCAACAGGATAAAATGTCTCAGAGCAGTAGACCTTGTGGAAATAAATCCGACAAAGGATAAAGAAAACCTCACAGTAAGACTCGGGGCAAAAATCTTAAGCGAACTCATATGAGGACATTTATTTCACTCAACATTCCTCCCGATATAAAAAGACAAATAATGAGAGTCCAGGAAAATCTTCCAAAATTCATGGGCAAGATTATAGAACCGGAGAACCTGCACCTGACTCTTAAGTTTCTCGGAGATATCAGGGAAGAAAAACTTGCATTAGTTGAAGACATTCTCAGGAAGATAAAATTCAAAGAATTTGAAATGACCATTGATTCTTTGGGAATTTTCTCTTCCGGAAATCCAAGGATCGTATGGCTGGGCTCAAGCGGCTCGTCTCTTTTGCAGGAGAAAATTGATGAATCACTTTTTCCCCTTTTTGCAAAGGAGCAGAGGTTCATGGAACATCTCACAATAGCAAGACTCAAGTCGGTAAAAAATAAGAGGGAGTTTTTGCAAAAGCTGAAAGATATAAAAATTCACAGGATGGAATTTCATGTAAAAGAATTCTATCTTGAAGAATCAGTCCTGCTTTCAAAAGGCCCCAGATACAAGGTTCTTGGCAGATATCCTCTGGTTTAATCTGGATAGTTTTCATCAATTATCCCGAATACATCTGCTTTTTTCCCTATAATCTCTTCAATTTCATTCTGGGAGGCATTAAACAGTTCGCGCAGAGTCATGAAATGTTCCAGAAGTTTTTTTGCAGTTTTTGGGCCTATGCCCGGGAAACTTTCCAGTATAAACTGCATTCTCTCCCCCTTATCCAGATTCTTTCTTGAAATATTAAGGGATGCTTCTTTCTTCTGCCTCTTTGATAATACGGAGATGAACCTTGCAGTATCTTCCCCATCTTTAGTGAATATTATCGGGGTTTCGTAATCCAGGATAATGGAAAGAAGAAATCCGCGTACTGCATTTGGATGAACGCCATGAACAGACTTTTCATCAGAATAAAGTTCCTTCTCGTCTATTCCTTCTATTATCAGGATTCTGTTTTTATACTGCTGTAGATTTTTCAGCTGAGAGACAAGCCTTTTGTTTAACATTGATGAAATAAAATCACTGATCTCTTTTCGCTCTATCGCGACGTCATTTATGATATAATCCGCTACTTTAAGTTCCATAATTTCTGGGTTTAGACCAAGAGATATCAATTCAGAATATACCAGCGAATTTTTTTCCCGATAGTCCACGAAAACTTTTGTTTTCTCTTTTTCAGGACTTTTCTTTTTTGAAAAGATATCAAAAATATTTTCCATTTTTTTATTAAGCAACCGCCAAATTAAAATGTTTTTATGATAATATTTAAAAAAGATCAATACTATTCTGAACCATGAGGAGAGGTGCCAGCAGTATAATTGCAACAGTGCTGCTGATTCTGATGGTTGTTGCTGTACTAATGGGGGTTTTTATCTGGATGCAGAATTATCTTTTCAAAACATCCCAGGAAGCAAATGTTGACAAACTTTGTTCGGGAGTGCTCTTTACGGCGGCTGATTTTTGTTCTGAGACCTTATTGGTTCCAAATATCCAAACTGGCCAGACAGAACCCCGAGAGAGGCTTATCCTCAGCGTCGAAAATAACATGAATTACCCTATAGACGGATTTCTCCTTTCTCTCAGGTATAACGACGGAAGCTCCGCTCCGCTTTCCGTTTTATCCGGGCAGGTAAATGCGAGCCAAATAAAAAAACTGACCACTGACTTTATAGCCAGTACAGATAACATAAATGAAATAAAAGTCATGCCCCAGGTTATCGTGGGGAATAATACTCTGACGTGCAATAGCAATGCACAAACTTTCAAATGGAGCGGAGTGAAACAATGCTGAATAAAAAATTCTTTTTGGTTTTTGCATTTTTTATGCTAGTTGCGGTTTCGCTAAACTTTGGTTCTGCTTATGTAAGTCTTAACCCCTGGAATGCAATTCTCGGGGGAAATATTAATTTCAGCATTTCTGACTCCAGTTTCAGCCCTTTCGTTTATTTTTATGATTACTCAGGACATTTTTTAGAGACCGTTAACCTCGGATGCGGAGGCGTTTCAGGGTATTGTTCCGGCCCACAAACTTTTTCAGTCCCTCTTTCATCAAGCATTTTTCCTTTAGGAGTATATAGGTTTGACATTTATTCCTACTCTCAAAATTCATGGATTAGCACCTATTTTGATGTAAGTTCCTACTCTTCTTATACCAAAACCTGTTCCGACGGGACTGTGGCAGGGACATGCTCATCAACAAAACCCCTTGATTGTCTTGGAAGCTCTTTGGATAGTGGCGCTCTTGGATTTGTAAATAACTGCCAATTGTGCGGATGTGACAGCGGTTCTGTTTGCCAAAGTGATGGAAGTTGTGCTTTATCCTCACAGGCCCCGGCTCCTGTAACTTCTGGGGGGCTCTCAGTAGCAAATTCTGTAACGGTTAACGTCGGAAACTCCGTGACTATTCCGATAAGCGGTGGAAGCGGAGTTTATGGACTTGCTTCACACCCCAATACAGCTTATGCTTATGCATCTGTTTCAGGAAGCCATGTTACTATTACAGGGGTTGCTGCCGGAGCCACTGATGTTGTTATAACAGATAGCAACAGCAACACCGCGACAATTTCCATAACAGTTATGCCCTCATCTATTTCAACATGTACTGATTCTGATAATGGAAGTATTTATGTGCAGGGAACAGTAACCACTCTCTCCGGCTCTTATACAGATGGGTGTTTTCCTGATGGAGCAACCCTCTCTGATGGATATTGTTACGGTCCAAATAGCATCGGGATAAAAAACGTTGTTTGCCCTGCAGGGTGCGTTAATGGGGCTTGTGTTCAATCAAGCTCTTCAGCCGCTTCGCCTTCTTCTGCAAATTTGAATACAGCACCCTCCATTCCGCCTGTTGGTCCAAATGAAAAATATTCTGCATTATATTCTCCGAAAGAGACATTTTTGGTTTCTGATGCAAACTGGGGGGATGTCCTTCCAATGGTTTCCGCTACAACATGGACAGACAGCAATGGAAACGTGCAAAAATATCCTCTTTTGATTTATCACGAGGAAAATCAGAGCATAACCACGCATTATCAAAACGCATTTTCTTCAAATGCCCAGGGATATCCCAGCAATGTCGTATATGCCTATTCCATTGACGGCAATAATATTGCTTATATTACTAACGGTGACATCTATTTGTTTAATACCCAGACCTTGCAGGATACTTTAATTGCAACCCCGCCATCTCTTGATGATTTCTGGACATCTATAAGGACTGTTTCTATTTCCGGAGACAATATTGTGTGGATTGAACAAGATTCTTCAAACAAGACAGGCACGGATATTACTCCTGTTCCATATGTTTACAAGATTTATTCCTATAATCTGAAAAACCAAGCTCAGACATTATTGAGCTCTTTTAATGTTGACCCTAGTTCAGGTACT
>JAGWGZ010000017.1 GCA_028867075.1 Nanobdellota archaeon
TGAAAAGAAAACTTGTTCATGTCAGTACTGTCGTTTATGTTGTAATCTATTATTTTATCAGCCAAATCTTCAGCAAAAATGCAGCCCTTCTTGTTCTTGTTTTCATTCTGATTTGCCTTTCATTTGTTGAGTTTATGAAAATAAAATTCAATCTTAAAATTCCATTTATTAACAGCCTTTATAGGGAAAGCGAGAAAGAAAAGTTCTCCGGGAGTATATATTTAATTCTCGGAATGATAATCGCATTCGCGATTTTTGATTTTAATATAGCGCTTACTGCAATCCTGATGATGCTTTTTGGAGATACAGCAGCCGCAATATTTGGAAGAATTGGAAAACATAAGATAGCCCATTTGGGAGTTTCATGGGAAGGAATAATCTCTGAATTTCTTGTGAATGTCGCAATAGGTTTGATTTTCTTAAGCAATATTCCGGTCGCATTTATTATGGCATTTGCAGCAACAACAGTAGAGACTCTTGTTGATCCAATTGATGATAATCTTGCTATTCCTGTTGTTGCAGGATTTGCAGGTGAGGCACTTATGATCCTGATGAGGCACCTATAATTTAAGCCAAAAAAGAGATGAGTCAGGGTTAGGCCACCTTCTGTCTTTCCCCGTTTCCGGACGGAAAGTGTTAACATTCAACTATGCGTTCTTTGAACTTGCACCGGCAGAGTCAGCCGTTTCATCATATCTTCCGCTTCAAAGTTCCACTCTGGTTTCATAACTCGGCGGAAGCTGTGTCGTTTCTGTTCTGGAGCTTTCCCTCGCGAGAATCTCCTTTTCAGGAGACAGCCTTAATGTGGTGGGCGGACCTTCCTCAGGATTAGAAATCATCTTTAGATTCCTTGACAATTTAATGCCAAATCCCGGAGTTAACTCCCCGACTCAAAATTCCGAGAGAGACAAGATATTTAAACCTTGTGAATTTATTTTTTTATTAATCTTATAAGATATTCTTTATCTTTTTCATCTATTTTCTTTCCTATCTTGAGTGAGCCATTTAACCTCCAGACCAAAAAATTAAGGTACATAAAATCAAGATATTCATCTGTTGCAAAATTCATAGAGGCAACATGCTCATAACCTTCTCTGAATTTCTCTCTTTGCTCTTTGGTTCTGAACCATCTTACAAACGCTTTGCCGATTGCTCTCCCTTTATACATAGGATAAATACCTTCTATATCAATGAGGTATACCTTGCCATTATTCAATCTAAAATTGCCGGGATGTACATCATTCAAATCCATAGCAATTTTCGGTTTCAGTTTTCTTTCAAGCAGATTATACTTATTAATAAGTCTCTTGACAAGTTCCTCGTTCAAAAAATCCTTTTCCCTGAGCCTTTTGACAGCATAATAAATCAATTTTTCCTGCTTATTCTCTCCTCTCTTCCTTAGTTGGTTAATATGTGCGCAAATTTCTCCTACCCGAGAAGCAACTCTAAGAGCATCTCCCCTTTCACAATCCCTTCCACTTATAAATTCAAAATAAACTAGCCTCCCCTCTTTATGTAATATTCTTGGTAAAAATCCGAATTTTTCAAGTTCTTTACATATGCTAACATGATGATTTGCAATATCTTTGGTATAATACTCCCGCAAAACACATTTCTTTCCATTGTATTCTGTAAGACAGACCCTCTCCCTTTTATGCAATGTCTCATTTAGACGTGCAAGTTTCATTAAATATAAAGTCAAATAGGATTTAAAAATTTATAAAGGTAAGAAATATATTCTATCAATGAAAAGGGTGAATGCCCGGGCTTTGATTTTGAGCTTGCTCGTGGTATATCTTGTGGCTTTTGTAGGGAGTCTGTTTTCCTCCAATTCGGTTAACAGCGCATGGTATGATTCAATAAAGTCGGCAATAACCCCTCCAAACTGGGTTTTTCCGGTAGTTTGGAATATTTTATTCCTGCTTATCGGAATATCGCTTTACTTTCTATGGACGGCAAAATTCAGGAACAACAAGGAGACAAAAAAGAAGAGAAAGATTGTAGCCCTTGTTTTTGGCATAAATCTTGCACTTAACATTCTCTGGAGCCTTTTCTTCTTTACCCTGAAAAGCCCTTTGCTTTCATTTTTTGAGATCATTATTTTATGGGTTTCAATCTTGGCAATTATGATCTTCGCCTGGAAGATAAGAAGGCTTTCAGCTTACCTGCTCGTTCCATATGCACTTTGGGTTGCATTCGCAGGGATTTTGAATTATATGATCGCTTTCAGATAATTAAACAAAAGGAGGTGAAATGAGATGAATGTTATCGATTGGATTGCATGGGCATTGGTGGTTATCGGAGGCCTTAACTGGGGGCTGGTCGGAGCTTTCAACCTCAATGTTGTGGGGGCTATCTTCGGAATGTCTGTCATTTCAAATATAGTCTACATACTTGTCGGACTTGGCGCCATCTGGATGATTATAAGTGTCTTATTTATGAAAAAGAACTAAACACGAGAAATTCTTCTTTTTTATTTATATTTTTATACAATAAACTATTAATATGAGTGGCTGTTTGGAGTGCCATGGAAAAAAAGAGAATTGCAAGCCTCGCGGTTCTTGTCATGGTCCTTATCGCAGGTTTTTTATTTTATTTCTTTTACACAAGACAACCGCCGATTCAGGGCCAAGTAATTAATGGCGGAAGAGATGAGCACGGATGTATTCTTGGGCAGGGCTTCAGATGGAATGCTACGGCACAGTCATGCATAGAAAATCTCTTTGGGATTCTTATTTATCAGGTCACTGATTTCACCTCATGTTACAATGCAGGATATGCTGTCAATGAAGATAATGAAACAGGGCTTTTGCAGTGCCATACATTAAACGGGACCACCTTCACAGTGAACTCAAATTCAACCAAAATCAATCTTACAAATTCAAGCTTGAGTAACACAATTTATACAAGCAATTTCACGATTTCAAACATAACAGATAATTCAGCAAATAACAGCCCCAGTTAATTTGATAATCTTACGGGCTGAGATCATCTCCTTATCCCCAAGGTCCTTAATGAATTGAAAATTACAGAGACATCTATTATTTCCTGGATTACAGCCCCCGCAATAGGGACAATGAAGCCTGCAGCTGCGAAGAACATTCCAAGAATGCTTAGCCCTATTCCCGTGAACATGCTCTGCCTTGCAATCCTCATTGTTTTTTTTGAAATGTTTATGGAGTCATAGACCTCTGAAAATCCTCCGCCAAGAAAAACAATGTCCGCTGCTTCTGATGAGGCTGTGTGCTCTTCATGGCTGAAAACCATTCCAACATCAGCAAGAGCGAGCGCAGGTGCGTCATTTATTCCGTCGCCGATCATTGCAATTTCTCTCCCCCTTTTCTTCAGCAGTTTTATTCCTGCCTGCTTTTCTCCGGGAGACATTTCATATTGGACATCAACGCCGGAATCAATTTGCTTTTTCAGCGCATCCGCAGCTGCTTTCTTGTCTCCTGTAAAGACATGAACATCCATGCCGTATTTTTCAAGCTTCCTTATTATTGGTTTTGCGTCGCCTTTCATGACATCTTCAAAAATAAATTCAGCGACAAGTTTTTTTCCCTCCGTTAAATGCACATCATCAAGAGAAGATTCTTTCCCGCGCATAAGCATGAATCTTTTTCCCTTTATGTTTCCCGAAATCCTTGAGCCGGGAAATTCTTCAACATTTGAAGCAACAAGGCTTTGCACTTTTTCCCTTCTTGCCTCTTGTATTATAGAATGTGCGACAGGATGAAGGGAATTTCTTTCAATCGCCTCTGCGATGCTAAGCACTTTTCTTTTATCATATCTCTTATCAAGGATATTAATGTGCTTTAGCACCGGCTTCCCCAGGGTTATTGTGCCTGTTTTGTCAAATACAAGAGTATTTGTGCGCGCAAGCGCTTCAATGCTTCCAAGATTTTTCACTATTATCTTTTTCTTTGCTGATGCAGACATTCCTCCAATCAAGGCTACGGGAGTCGCCAGCAAAAGAGGACAAGGGGTTGCAATTACAAGGACAGCGAGAACATAGGTGAAGTTATGCCAGTAAAACCAGGCGCCGGCTGAAATCACGAGCGCAATAAGCGTGAAGATCCAGTTATAGCTGTGTGCCAGTCTTATCATCGGTGATTTTTCTTCCTGCGCTTTTCTTACCATGTTAATAATCTGCCTGTACGTTGAATCCTTGTCTTCCCGCGCAACACGGACAATAATGGCAGCCCCCATGTTTATTGTTCCGCTTCTTACAGTGTCCCCTTTTAATTTGTCCACAAAATAAGGCTCCCCCGTAAGTGAGGATTCATCAATCTGCCCATATTCTGAAATTAAAACCCCATCAAGCGGAATGACCTCCCCCTTTCTTACAAAAATGCTCTGCCCTATCTTTACAGAAGAAATGCTCACTTTTTTCTCTTCTTTTCCGTACAATAAAACATCATGGGGGATTCTGTTCGTCAGGGCTGTCAGAGAACTCTTCGCCCTTTGCTGCGCATATCTCTCTAGTGCCCCGCCTCCTGTTATCATCAGGACAATTATGCTCCCCACCAAATATTGTTGTGTTGCAAGGGAGACTGTTATGGTGAGGATTGCGATGTAGTCAATTGCAAAATCTTTTTTTGAAAAACTTACAATGCTTTCAACTAGAACCTGAACGCTCCCCGGAATTATTCCAATGATAAAAATAATTGTTGAAACCAAATCCATATGGTAACCATATTTCAAGATCAATCCCGCGGCAAGAGTCAGAAAGACAAATCCCGGAATCAGGAACATGCCATACTTATCATAAAATTTCCTAAGAGATTTCATTCAATCACCTCGATGTAACTAGCATCTTAGGTTTAAAATTCTATTTGTTCTTTAATCAAGAAATCAGACTTCGTGGAACAACTCGTGTTTCTTTTTTCTGTAGAATGCAATGAATATTATCCATGCTACGAAAAAGCATGCTGATGCAACAATGATGGGGAGATTAAAATCTATTGCCGCAACTATTCCGGCGAGAATAGGCGGAATCGCCTGAGCAGCACTTTGTACGGACTGGTTTATCCCCATTGCTTCTCCTTGCGAATCATCTGATGCCAGATGGGAAACCATCGCAGTTGAGCTCGGCATCGTCAAACCTACAAAGAAAGCCATGAATGGTATTATGTAAAGAAGATGCCAGTAATTGTTTGGAAGCATTATGAAAAGCAAAGCTATCGGATAAAGGATAAGTGAGAAAGTCAATATTCTCGCCGGTGAAAACTTTTTCGAGATAGGCCGTATCAGAACTCCCTGCGTCAAAGCCACCCAGAACCCGATATATGCGAAGATATTTCCTATCATGACCTCATTGAAGGAAAATTTCTCTATGAGAAAGACCTGGAAAAACTGCGTGTAGAATGTGAAGCCGAACATGAACACGAAGATAACTATGAACATTGTCCTAAGATTCTGCATTTTCATGGCTTTGCTCAGATTTTTGAATCCCGTCAGTGGATGGATTTCAGCATGAATCTTTTCCTTTATTGTTTCTTTGAAGACTCCTATGATAAGGAAGACATTCACGAGAGAAAAAATTGCCGCAAACCAAAACGGAGTTGAAATGCTGAACCATGAAACAAGGCCGGGATTTGCAAGATTTCCTCCGAGGAACGGTCCGATAATAAATCCCAATCCGAAGGCCATTCCAAGCAATCCGAAATTTTTCATTCTTGATTTTTTGTCGCTTATGTCTGCTATTGCAGAATTTGCTATTGCTAGATTTCCTGCCATGAAACCGCCGAGCATTCTGCTCGCAAAGATTATCCAGATGTTTCCGAGCATTATTCCGATTGCAAAGATAACATAGCCCACAAGCGCGCCTATTTCTGTTACAAGAAGAATATTTTTCCTTCCATGCCTGTCTGACAGCGCTCCAAGAATCGGCGCACCGAAAAACTGCATTATGGGATACGACGCAAGAAGCAACCCGAGGATTATCGTTCTCGTGGAATTGCTAAGGCTTGTAAGAAGAACTGCATTTTTTCCGACCAGCATCGGGCCGAGAATAGGGAGGACGATGCTTAATCCGAGCAAATCTACAAAAACAACCAGTATAAGAGTGAACAGCAATGATTTTTTGTGCTTTATATCTGAGACCGCATTCGCGGCAAGCTCTTTTCTTTCTTCTATTTTTTGCATTTCAGATTCCATCTCTTTTATTTTTTAATTGAAATTTAGATTTCAGGCTTTTGAAAATCAAAATGGGTTTAAAAATCTATTCAGAAATCCTCTTCTATCCATTTCAATTTTTCTTTTGTAGGGCTGAGAATCATTTCGCCTTGTGGATTAGCCATGTAAACCAGATGATAATGGGAAAAAGATTTTCTTATTAATGAATATTTTCTCAACTCTTTTGCATTTACAATAACAACTAATGGTTTCCTTGATATCTCCAGGTACTTTTGAATCATCTTTACATGTTTGTTTTCCCTTCTTTTTCCCAATTCTTCAAGCTTCTTTTCTTCTTCATCAGTTATTCTATCTGGATATCTATTGAGTTTAATCTGCAGCTTTCGGTCTATAAGAAAATTTTCAAAGTCAATCCCGATTAATTTTGTCTTTTCACCATGGCAAAGTTTAATCAGTTCTTTAACATCTTTCATTGAAGTCATGTTGGAGATTTTATCCTTCTTCATTATCCTGTTAAAATCAAAATCAGATTCAACATTATTGTTTTCCATACTCTCAGATAAAACAAAGACAGGTTTGTATCTCTCGATGATTTCTTTCTGCTTTTCAAAAGTGTTTATCGCGCCGTGTGCGTCTGCAATTAACACAAGAAGCGGATGTTCTGGTTTTTCTTCCATGATGATCTGGAGAGGAGGGAAGTTTAAAAGGGTTAGGGGATTAAAGATACATAATGTATGTATATTTAAACAATACATATAAAAACACATCAAATATAATTTTTGCAAATAATCATTTAAACTAAATAAAGAGGAGGATGAAATGGCAACAGAACAAGTACTGGAACAAACCGATGAAGAATTTGATGAAGATAATCAGAAGGAATTTATGAAGAGTATGACCCCAGAACAGTTTAAAAGGTATTATATTGGATACGCATTAATTTCAAATCATGATCAATATTCTGCATTTACTGAGAAAATGTTCTTGGAATTATACAAAAGAAAATTATCTACTAAGGAATTTCTTCAATTAATTTCACTAAGAATAAGGTTTCAGAAGGTATTATTCGGATAGAGAAAGTAGAATAAGATTGGGTTGAACGAACTTTTATTGCTGATAGAAAAGTGTAAAAAGAGATTTCTCTTGTGGAAGAAATGGGAAAGATATCCTTAGTTCAAGGAAGTGAAAGTTATGAGTCATAAGATGGGAAGATTTGAGGGGGGTTTCTGGCACACCGTTGAGAGAATTGGAATCTTTGTGGCAATACCAGTTTTATTGGGAGACTTGGCAAATCATTATCTTAAGTGGAATGGTTTATATGTCATGGGGGCATGCTCTTTAGTGCTTTGGATATTTTATAGAGAAGCCATAATTTCAGATTTAAAGAAACGTGGGGGGAAAAAGAATGGAGAAGAATAATGCCCTTGCAGTATTGGGTTTGATTATTGGTGCAATAGCTGGTGGAGTTCCAGGCGCAATAATCGGAGGAGTTGCGGGGTCTGTATTGGGAGAATTAGTTAAATGCCCTGTCTGTGGAGAAATGATGAATCTTATTAGTGGTAAATGGAAATGTCCCAAATGTGGACATGAAACCAAGGGAAATTGAAATGGATAATGAAACAAGGATCCAGGAACTTAAGGAAAAAGTCAAGAAATTTTGCGAAGCAAGAGATTGGGATCAATTTCACAATATAAAGGATTTGGCTATCGCACTTTCTATTGAAACCTCAGAGCTTCTAGAACTTTTTAGATGGAAAAATCCACATGAAATCGAGGAGGTTATGAAAAATAAAAAAAGCGAAGTAGAAGAAGAATTAGCAGACATTCTTTACTTCTTATTGAGAATTGCCCAAATGAATAATATAGATTTATCCAATGCTTTAGATAAAAAAATTGAGAAGAATGAAAAGCGGTATTCCGTTGATAAATTTAAAGGGAGTAATAAAAAATATAATGAAGAATGAGATTATATGAAGGAACGATAGAAAAATTTAGAGAAGATGTCTTGAGAAATCAGATTGCTGACTTAATCGCCAGAACATATAGAGATTATTATAATAGAAAAGCAAATGATTCTGAATTTAATTCCTGGAATTCTTCTTTAAGATTCTTGAAAGACGCTTTAGATGTTTCTAAGCTTGAAAAGAATAAGATTATTATTGAGTATGAATTGCCTTATTCTGAAAAGAGGATTGATGTACTCTTGTTTGGAGAGAATAAAAAGGGAGAAGGGAACGTAATTATAATCGAATTGAAGCAGTGGTCTAATGAAAATGTCGATGATTCCCAAAATGATGGAAATGTATTCGTAGACTACGGGAGATTTAGAAAAGAATTTGCTCATCATTCTTTACAGGTTGAAGGTTATTATTGGCATTTGAAAGATTTTATGAGTGTTTTCGAGGAAAAAATAGGTTTGAGCTTGGGGGGTTGCGTTTATTGTCATAATTATTCCAAAGGAGAAAATGAAGTTTTGTATCTCCCAAAATTCAAAGAAGCTATAAAGAAATATCCCCTATTTTCGAAACAAGAAGTAGTTGAGTTAGGAAGATATTTGCAAGAGAGATTGAATGGCGGAGAAGGATTGGAAGTATTTGATAGATTTAGTCATAGTGTCCTCAAACCCTCTAAAAAATTATTAGAACACACTAAAGAGATGATTAATAGACAACAAGTCTTTCATTTAATTGAAGAACAGATAACTGCATATAACGCGATAATGGAAAAGGCGAAAAAACTTTCAAAGTCCAGCGAGAAATCTGTGATTATTGTTAGAGGCGGACCGGGAACAGGAAAATCTGTCATTGCCCCCGAAGTTATGGCCGAATTATTAAGACGTGGAAAAATTGTTTATCATGCTACTGGTTCTTCAGCATTTACAAATACTCTGAGAAAAATTTTGGGAACAAGAGCATCTAAATTCTTTAAATTTTTCAATAGTTTTATGACGCACGAACCAGATTCAATAGACGTTTTGATTTGTGATGAAGCACACAGAATAAGACAAACCAGCGAGAGCAGATATACCCCGAGCAGTAAGAGGACAGGCGAACCGCAGATTAATGAATTAATTAGGGCATCTAAACTCTCAGTTTTCTTTATTGACGAGAAGCAAGTTGTTCGCCCGAATGAAATCGGAAGTGTTAAGTTGATAAAAGAAACTGCTATTCAACTAGGAGT
>JAGWGZ010000022.1 GCA_028867075.1 Nanobdellota archaeon
CTTTGTTTTAACTTACAACTTCCCCTTCAACAGGCTCTTCACCCGATGGAGCATCCTTTTTTCCTTCTTCTTCGTTTTTCTCAATCTCTTCTTGTGATTGTGCCTGCTGTCCCTGCTGGTACGCTGCTTGTCCGATCTTGGAAAGGCTCTCTGATAATTCGTTTGTTTTTGCTTCCAAGACCTTTGTATCACCTGAATCTAAAATCTCTTTCAAAGCCTTGATTTTCTCCTCAACTTCTTTTTTAACGTCTGCATTTAGTTTCTCTCCTGCATCTTTAAGCGCCTTTTCTGCAGTAAAGATAAGCGAATCTGCATGATTACGTGCTTCAACCTTCTCCTTTTTCTCCTGGTCTTCTTTGGCATGTAATTCTGCCTCTTTCGTCATTTTTTCGATTTCTTCTTTTGAAAGACCGGTACTGCCTGTAATCTTTATGCTCTGTTCTTTTCCTGTTGCTCTGTCTTTTGCCTTAACAGACAAAATACCTGAAGCATCAATATCAAAAGTTACTTCAATTTGCGGGACACCACGAGGAGAGGGAGGAATGCCATCAAGAATAAATCTCCCCAATGATTTATTATCTGCGGCCATGGGTCTTTCACCCTGCAAAACATTAATTTCTACCTGTGTTTGATTATCTGCCGCAGTCGAGTAAATTTGCGACTTTGATGTAGGAATCGTTGTATTTCTGGGTATGAGTGCTGAAGAAACTGCACCATAGGTTTCAAGCCCAAGTGTTAAAGGAGTAACATCAAGAAGCAGAACATCATTCACTTCGCCCGCTAACACACCACCCTGTACTGCAGCACCAACAGCAACAACCTCATCAGGATTCACTCCTCTGTTTGGTTCTTTTCCGAAAAATTTTGTGACTGTTTCGACAACTTTCGGCATTCTTGTCATTCCTCCAACAAGAACAACCTCCCCGATATCGGAAACCTTTACCTTCGCATCGTCAAGTGCTTTTTGTACTGGTCCTAAGGTTTTCTGAATGAGACTATCAACAATTTGCTCTAGTTTTGACCGAGTAAGCGTCATTGTTAAATGCAACGGACCATTTGATCCGACAGTAATAAACGGCTGATTAATCTGAGCTTCCTGAGACGATGACAGCTCAATCTTTGCTTTTTCTGCCGACTCACGAAGTCTCTGTAACGCCTGCGGATCTTTACGAAGATCAATATTATTTTCTTTCTTAAATTCATCAGCAATATAATGCACAATTGCCTGATCAAAATCATCTCCTCCAAGGTGGGTATCTCCATTTGTCGATTTTACTTCGTAAACACCATCTCCTAATTCAAGAATAGAAATGTCAAATGTCCCTCCTCCCAAATCATAGACTGCAATTGTATGAGCATTCTTCTTATCAAGACCATATGCAAGTGCTGCCGCCGTCGGTTCGTTAATAATTCTTAATACTTCAAGACCCGCGATTTCTCCTGCTTGTTTTGTTGCTTGTCTTTGTGAATCATCAAAGTACGCAGGAACCGTAATAACTGCCTGTTGTACTTTATCACCCAGATAACTTTCCGCATCCGCTTTAATTTTCTGCAAAATCATTGCGGAAATTTCCTGCGGTGTATATGTTTTCCCA
>JAGWGZ010000003.1 GCA_028867075.1 Nanobdellota archaeon
TTCATATTGTTGAAAGGAGGTTTAAATTAAATGGGATTTAACTTTAGAAAAATCGCAGCAATCGGAACCAGCGTTTTGTTAGCAGGTATGACAATGGGCTTTGCCGCAGCAGCAAACTATCCTGCACCTTTCGTGCAGAATGGAGCATCTAATGTGGCAATAGTTGTCGGAAGCAGTGCATTACCAGCAGATTCTGTTACTGCAGGAAACATTGTTACTAACCTTAATTCCTCTTTGAGCTCATCAACAAGTTCTGGAGGATCAGTTAGTACAAGTGGAGAAGTCGTTGCATTGGACAAAGGAACAACTTCCAGAATATGGTTAAATACTTCCTTGGCAAATGCACAAACAGTCTTTACAAAGACAGACTTTCCAACACTTCTTGCAGACGGTTCACTGTCAGGTTCAAGCACAGCTACAGTTTCACAGACCATAACTATGGGTGCTGGAACGGCTGATGGAGGAGCAAACTCAGGAAGAGTAATCTTCGCAAGTCAACCAACAAGTAATAGCGACCCTTCAGTAGGAGTAAGTCTTGGAGCTCCGCAATCAAACCCAATGTATAATATGACCATTACTTTCAGCACACCTGTTAACTTTACATCCAGCCTTACACAAGGGCAGACATTTACTATGTTTGGAAAACAATTCATAGTAAGTTCTTCCAGTAGTGCTTCAAATGGAATTGTTTTGTACTCTTCTGCTTCAACATTAAATATGAATCAGGGAGATACAAATACAGTTACTATAAGCGGAACAAGTTATACAGTTACACTTGGAGCAGTAAGTAGCACAAGTGCGCAGGTTACGGTTAATGGTGTTCAACAAAATGTTAACACTGGAACAACTGTAAATCTTGGTGGACTTAATGTAGGTGTTACAAGCCTATATCCTAGCTCAGGACAAGCAAAGGCAGCAGCTACAGTTCTTGTAGGTTCAAACCAGATTAATATTGTAAGTGGTTCTGCAGTTACTCTTGGAAGTAACAAGCAGGTACTTGCAGGAACATACGCTAATATAACTGGTGGAGTAAATGCTACGACACAGATCAACATCGCTGTAGGATACACAGATACCTCTCATGATGCAATACTCAAGGGGCAATCTTTCGTAGACCCTATATTTGGAAGTTTCCAAGTCACTAATGCCGGATTAAGTTCTGGTACTAATGATACATCTAGGGACACTATAAAGGTTGGAACATCTGGATCTACAACTATGACTCTTACAATGACAGACCATAGTGGAAATTCTGGTACATTTGATTTTGCAACAAACAAATCTGGTTATTGGAACTTGACAACCTCAACAGGTTATCCAATTCTTCCATATGAAATGGCCAACCTTTCCCTCAATAGTGAAACTATTGTTGGAACAGGGACAAACAATCAGAACAATGGACATTTACTTCAGTTGCAAACAGTGTACAATGATTCCAGCTCTGCTACAAGCAGTTATGTGACATTCCTTGATGTATTAAGTGGACAAACTTATACAGCAACAGGATCAAGCACATATGGAACAGCAACATTGCCACTTGATGGTGTTCAATACACTGTAACATATAACACCCAAGGAGCTTCAGGAAGTCCACAGGGTGCATGGGCACAGATACAACAGTCAGCAAGCGCAGGTCAATTCGTATTATATCCAGCACTCTTAGCTAAAGGCGGAGAATCAGTTGAGTTATATACAAATTTGTCGAGCTTGAACCTTGGAAAGTTTGATGGAACTAACAAAGTATCCACATTCTACATTCCAAACGGTAATGGATATACATCTGTAACTGTGGCTGCTACAGGTATCAACAACACAGATACTAACTGGACATTTAGCGGTACTGGAATAACTACAACCATCATAAATAGTGGTACAAGTTATCCAAGTTCTATACACTATGTTAATATAACAGCTGGAAAGCTGGTATATAACCTTAGTATGACTGCAGCTGCAACCAACTTGAGCTCAGTACAGTTGTATAAACCTGGAACAGGAAGCTACATTTCAGAACCAGCAGTTGTTGTATTTGAAGGAAAAGACAATAATAACAACTATAATGCTGTTGTTATTGACAGCACTGCTGTTCCAGTCGGAACAAGTACAAGTGGTGTTGGTGTATCTGGTGTCTATTTCACTCAGGGAACACAATACGGAAGCGGTACATCTGGTGTACAGTTGTACAGCAACTCAAACCTTCAGCAATACATGGATGGATATGGAACACTTATAACAAAGGATTCCACATCATCAAGCCAGCCAATTGTAACATTGACTTACCCTACAACAGGGCAGGCATATGAGCAGTTGTATCTTGGTTCTGTAAGCGCTAGTGTTTCATCAAGCGGAGGTTCTGCTAACATTGGAAACATCATTGTTAGTGACTCACAGGTTTCAAGTGTCAATACAAAGAACCTGATTGTACTTGGTGGAAGCTGTGTTAACAGTGCTGCGGCTACATTGCTTGGCGTTCCTATGGGAACATGCACAACTGATTGGACAACTGCAACAAGTGTTGGATCAGGGCAATTCCTTGTTCAGAGCTTCAGCTCTTCAAGCCAGAACCTTACAAGCGGAATCGCGGTATTGGTCGCTGGATATGATGCACCTGACACATTGGCAGCTGCTACATGGTTGACAACAAGCAAGACAAATGGCGTTGGAGTTGATTTGAGTCCTGGTAAGAAATATACCGGAACAACAACTACAGGTCAGGCTACACTTGTAAGCTAAAACTGAATTTTACTTTTTCTTTTTTCTTTTTTCTTTTTTTTTAACATCTGGCGAATGCCATCGAGGTTCACTCTTTTGCAGATTCTATTTGCTGCTCGCTTCGCTCGCAGAATTTCTTGAAGAATTAATGATAATAGTTCTCTTATTTACAAGGAATTAGTTTTATGGGACATAAAATTAGATTCAATTTTTTATTAACAATCTAATTAAATTGTGAGCGGAGTGAACGTATCTTTTAAGATTTTATAATATGGCATCTTGAAGGCGAGGAAAAAACAAAAAAGTTATAAATTAAACTTAATTTTAATAAAAATGAGAAAAATAATCTCCAAGCAGGAGGAAGAGAGAAAAAAGAGAAGAAACCAGCTTATAGTCGGCGGAATTCTCATCGGAGTAATGCTGCTCAGCACACTGGGTTATGCATTCCAAAGTTATCTTTATGGGGATACTTCTTCAACTGCAGGAACAAATCAGACCGCTACATATAATGGGATAACTTTTGTGAACCAGAACGGATACTGGGTGCTCCAGTATCAAAACCAAAGGCTGGCATTTGCATACAACCCTCTCCAAATTTCATTAAAGAATCTGAGCGGAATTTCAATGAGCCTTAATTCTCTTGCAAATAAAACCCTTTATATTTATTCTGAAGATTATAATTCAGAATCAGAGCTAAGGATAAACTTACTGCACCTTACTGACAATATTCAAAATGCCTGCCCAGAAGGAATCCAATGCAATCAGTCACTTTACCAGGGACAACAACTTCCTGCTAAAGATTGCAGCAATAATTTCATAATAATACAGTCAGGCTCTCCCGGGATAAAGCAAGAGCAAAATTGCGTGTTTATATCAGGGCAGGGGCAAAATTTAATAAGCTCAACTGACAATTTTTTATTTAAATTGTTTGGAATAGCACAATAAAATGGCTGAAAAAAAGAAATCAGAAAAAGAAAGTGAAAAAAAAATAAAAAAACCTGCTGAAATTGAAAAGATAAGGGAAGAGATTATAGAAGACATAAACAAGTCAGAACAAGCCGAAGAAAAAAAAGAGGAAGAAGTCAAACCAGGGAAGACTCAAGTATTCAGGGAAAATAAGATACTGTTCAATGTCCTTCTTGTGATGGGTGTGATTGTTGTTTTCTTTATTGTCTTCCTCATAATTTCCAATGATTCAAGCAGCTTCACACTGAATGGGGTAAAATATACTCTGATAAAACAGGGAAGTCTGTTTTTCTATAACACAAAGATTCCGGTAACACTAAATGGAAGTCCTGCAAATTATAATTTTTATCTGCAAAATGATCCAAGGAAGCTAATGTCAGAAATTCCATTCAGCGGGAACTTAAAGGTGGGGCAAGACACAATAATTAACATCAACAATGATTTGGCATGCAATGGCGACGGTTCTGTCGGTGCATTGAATCTTGCAACGCTTTACAGAGTCATCGGCTCTAATGTTACAGCAAGCTCAAATGAAACATGCATGAACCAAACAAACTCGGTTTTCATAGATATTCAGCCTGCAAATGATACTTCAATAAGTCAGATTTCGCCTTACTGTTACAAGATAGATGTAAGTAACTGCCAGATTTTAGCTGCAAGTGAGAGGTATATGGTGGAAACATTTTCAACCTTGGCTCCTTATTTTAATTCTTCCCAATAGAATCTGCAAGTTTTTTACGGCGATTTTTTATGAAGAGTATATAAGATGAAATAATCAAGAAGGAGACAGTTAGTATGAATGCTGTGATAAATACCGGATGTTGTTTGAGCCAGAACTGGTGCTTATCTGCAAGCCAGCCAGTATAAATCAAAACAAGGCTCCAAAAACCGGCTCCGATTCCGGTAAATAAACTGAATCTAAAAAGATCCATCTTTGCAAACCCGGCTGGAAGAGAGATTAGGTGCCTTATTCCCGGCAAAAGTCTGCCAATGAAAGTTGTGATTTCACCGTGTTTTAAAAAATATTTGTCTGTACGGTCCAATTCAGTTCTGCTAATGAATAAGAATTTCCCATATCTTGAGACAAGACTTTCAATTGCCCTCCTTCCAAAGCTCAAAGCAATAAAATAATTTATAATTGCCCCAAGAATACTCCCAAGGATTGCAGCAAGAAATACGACGGCAAAATTCATTTTTCCCTGTGAAATAAGTGCGCCTGCCGGGATGAGCATCAGTTCGCTGGGTAGAGGAAGAAATGAACTCTCTATGGTCATTCCGAGAAAGATTCCCACATAACCAAGCTTGTCTATTGCCCCCAATACAAAAGATACGATGCCTGAAACAAATCCGATCATTTTTTAATAATCCTAATTAAATATTTTATATCAGAATAGAGCGGGATTTCTTTTATTTTATAAATCTTTATTTCTGCAAACCATATCCCGACGACAAATATTGTGCTCAGAACATACCAGAATATTTCATGTGCCAAATTAAAGAATGAATATCCTGCCATGAATATTAATGTTAACACAATTATCCTGATGATATTCAGCACGAGAAGCGCCAAAAATGACAAAAGTATCATCTCCGTCCTCTTTTTTATTTTTATGTCTGAAATTGAGAGATTCAAAATCAGCAATAGATAATATGCGGAGCCTGCGATGCATGCGCGGATTAATTCAATCGGGATAATATTGTTCAGAAGAAGAACATTATTTCCGAGAAGAGTGACATCAAAGAATAGTCTCAGTACAAGATAAACCGGATAAACGGTGAGTGGAGTAAACACAAAATAAAAAAGCCAAAGATTGGGCACGGCAATAAGAATTAGCAGAAGATATCTCAAAGAGATATTAAAAATCTTCAGCCTTAATCTCTTTTTCATGCTTTAATCTGTGGAAATCTATTTAAATAACTTTTTTTTAATGAGGTAATGTCCAATAAAAAGAGAGTGATTCTTATCTTTTCTGTAATCTTTATCATACTGTTTGCTTTAAGCTTTTATTTTGACGCTCAAATTTCAAGAGGGTTTGAATCTTTAAGGGGCATGTATCTCAGCACATTCTTTCTCGGAGTGAATTTTCTTAATAACGAGATAATAATTACGGCTTTCCTTACATTAATTCTTTTATGGGGCAGAAAAAAAAGAGAGTGGATCCTCCCCCTTTGGGTTACAATATTTTTGACTGCGGCATTATCTGTGGTTTTGAAAGTTTTGGTCCATCGGCCGAGGCCTTTTGCAGCGGGCATTGTTTCATTGCTTCCGGGCATAGCTGCAAAAGCAAGTTACTTTACATGGGACTTTTCATTCCCATCATTTGATTCTGCATTCATATTCTGCACAATCCCCATAATTTCAAAATTCTTCCCGAGGCTCAAATATCTGTGGATTGCATTTGCAGCACTCATTGCATTGTCAAGAGTTTTCCTTGGAGTTCATTACATGAGCGACGTGCTTGCCGGGGGCGTCCTTGGGTATGGTGTCGGATTATTCATCCTATGGATTGAAAACAGGAATAGCTTCTTTGGAAAGATATACAATAAGATTTCAGGAAAGAAATAATTACTTTCTCTTGGCAACTTTCACGATGATAATGACAATTGCTACAACCAGTATCAGGTTCAATAATCCGATGCCCCACACATACCAGTTTCCGCCAGAGATTGCTCCGCCGGTTATTGAAGCCCAGAATTTTGGAGTTATTGAAATCTGAAGGGGTTGCTTTGTTATCAGATAGCTGTTTGAATATGTGTCAAGGTAAAACAGTTTGTCTCCAGATGCATCTGAATTTGGATTCAAAGTTACCGTAATTACCTGCGATTGCCCGGGCGAGAGCGTGATGTTAAGCGGGTTTATGCTTGAAAGAGTTGCCCATGAGGAATAACCCTCCAATCCGAAATTATAGCTTACTGTTCTGTTTCCGGTATTTCCGACAGTCGCTTCTATCACTAGAGGCTCTCCTGCTTTTCCACCTGATTGAAGTTGCGCATTAACCTGCGTTGTTTCCGGAGTTGCATAAACGCAATTTCCTTTTACAGTCAATTGGGTGGTGAAGATATTATCTGACACGTACCTATAATAATTACCATCTATATAGTATCCATTATTGGTCGTCGTATATCCATAATAAGTCAAAAATGAAAGAGTGTATGTCTTTTCTGCTGCATTCATCGGGACTGTAAATGTGAACGGCACCTGCATGCCCTCTCCGGAATTCAAATCCCCATATAACGTCTGGTTCAAATCCAATCCCAGTTCTGTGTTATAAAGCCTTACAAACACCTGGTTTTTATAATCGGCAGAGCCTATGTTGTACACTGTCGGGGTAAGCGTAATCTGCTGGTTGCATTGTGCGGTTGTGCTTGCCGGAAGAGAACTGCTGTCAACAATCACTGCCTTTGATGAAGTTGGCGAGGTTACAGAGACATCTGCATAATAATTTGATGAGCTGTAACTGGATAAATCATTAGAATGGTCTATACATAGATTATTCTCTCCGCTATCATAAGAATATGCTTTTATGAAAAGCCTGTATGAGCCTGTCTTAATATCGGGATTTACTTTAAATTGAAAGTCATATTTGTAATTATCCCCTGACGCTATGTCTCCAACCTGAACCTTTTCACTATCCTGAAGCCAGTCAAGATTTCCCGCCACATTATTATTTGTTCCCCCCTTAATAAGTCCCATCACAAAGTAAACATTACTAAGGTCATTATTCTGGTTGTTATCCAATTCTACCTGAACATCAATCGAATCTAATGGCTGCCACTGCGTATCGCTCGCTCCATTTCCATTATTTGTTATTGTAACATACATGGTCAATCCAGTGTCGTTCTGGTCTCCGCTGTTACAGAATGATTTCAGATAAGTTAGAGTGACATTCGTACTATTAGTTATAGAAGGATTTGTAGAATTAACTACATTAAATTGAATAATCTCGGGATAACTGGTACCATATGTAAAACTTCCAGAATTAATATTTGAATTTAGGGATATATTATAGATTGCTGTACCTGTTGAGAGAATATTATTAATGTTTAATGGGTTTATTGCGAAATCATAAAAATTTCCATTATTATCAGTTAAGTGATTTACAACAGAACCTGAAGAAACATTAAAGCTAGAATCATAGTTTGGGTTAGATAGGGATAGTATTTGAGAACTTCCAGAACCACTAAAAGTAGAAATTCCAGATGGAGTTAAGCTCAGAGCGCTAATACCTGAAAGAGCCATCGTGAGTACAAGAATGCTTAATGCAAAAATGCCAAATAATCTTGATTTCATTTGTAATTATGAAGGAGTTGCTTCTTATTAAAAGCATTTCTGTGATTTAATATACGCAATGAGAATAATATGTTTGAAGACGAATAAGATTATTCCGAGAATAAACCAGAATTATCGCCGATGATTGATAAAAATTAATTTAGAAATCAGAATCAAATTTGTTTGAAGGCTTCTTGTCCTCAACAACAACTTCTGCTTCCCGGTCAACTTTTGCAAAAGAAGGTGTTGCTATCACTATATTTTCTCTGAAACCAACAATACTTCCTTCAAGGGCATCTGTTGTTTTTTTGATTTTTGAAATGGCCCTCTTAAGTTCAATAGGGTCTTTCTGCCTTAAAATCTTTGTTTCAATAACTGCAATTGTATAACCGTCTCTAAGGGCAGCGAGTATCTTGTTTACATCATCATAGTGCTTTAGAACAAACAGCTTGATCATCACTTTATGCTCTTCTTTTCCCTGATTCAGATCAATTTCAAGATAATCTTCGTCGGATACGCCTGAAGATTTTCCTGACAATCCTTTCCTCAATTTTTCAAACACCATAGTATCAGAATAAGGGTTATCTTTATAAAGATTTCGCAACTATTTTGCAAGATTGGAGAATTTATTTCTTAATTCTTGAAGTCTCTTCCCGAGAGAGTCTTCCTGCTTCTCAATTGACTTTATTCTCATGTCCAAAACTTTCTCTTTCATAATCAAATCTTCTTTTGCCTTTTCTTTGTCTGTTTTGATCATCAATTCCCCTATTAATCTGAAGATTTCTCCTGATTTATCAATTTCTTTCAAAGCAGATTTTGTTTCGGACAATTCCATCTGAAATGCCTGCTTTTGAAGAAGTAAGTTATGCAGATTCTGCTCCAAGACCTGCATCTCCTGTATTGTCTCTTCGTCGTTCCCCATTGATTATATTGCCTTTATTTTTTTAACAAAGGTTCTTGGCTTATAGAAAATTTTGCTTCCGCATTTTGGACAGACGAATCTTTTTTCCAGCTCGCTGTCTTTTATTGCCTTTCCGCACTTGAAGCATTTGTATGTTGACATTTTTTAGATTATTCTTTTTGATTTATAAGTTTAACTAAGATAGTAAACATCTGATGCGAATTTCTTTCCGCATTTCTTACACTCCCATATCCCCCGCGAAGTTCTCTTTATCCCGAGTTTCCCGCAGAAAGGGCATTTTTGCTTTACTCTCTGTTTTGATTCTACTGCTGAAAGCTTGTTTCTTACACGCTTTCCATATCTTGCTCCGAATCTCCCTGCTGCACGAGCTTTTTTTGTCTTTGTTCCCATTTTATTAATAGCATAAATTTGGTTTTTAAAACTTCTTATAAATGGGGATACCCGGATTTGAACCGGGGTCGAGAGGTCCCAAACCTCTAAGGCTACCAGGCTACCCCATATCCCCCAAACTTTCCTTCAAAAGATAAAAGAAATTTAAAAGCCTTTACTTTTTAGCGGGTTTTGCTGCAGGTTTTGCAGGTGCTGCAGGAGCGGTTGAAGATGGTGCTGCAGTAGGTGTGGCAGCTCCCGGAGTAGCTGTTGCCGCCTGTGCTGCTGCAGCTGCTGCCTGAGCAGCTTCTTCCTGTTTCTTGAGTTTTTCCTGTGCAGATTTCAACTCTGTAAAGAATGCGTCAAGTTTTGCCTTTTTTTCAAGAGGAGTCTCTGTTATCTCATGGGAAATCTCTTTGTCATACTTTCCCTGATCAATCTCCACCTGAACTTCATTTGGGAATTTGCTTTCAACTAAAATTCCAAGACTGACGCAGGTTCCGACAATTTCTTTTACAGCTGCTTTCATATTTTTTGCAAGAAGGCTCGGGTATTTCGCTTTTGCAATTGAGATTATCTGCTCTATTGAAAGATTTCCTACCTTATTTTTTGATGGGGCGCCGGAGCCCTTCTCAACTCCAACTTCCTTCTTCAGTAATCCTGAAGCCGGAGGCGAAGAAACATGAACAATAATATTTTTCGTCGGAATGTCTATTTCAACTTCAACAGGGACTTTCATTCCTGAGAATTTTTTTGTTGATTCATTGACCTTTGTTATAACCTGATTGACATTTATTCCGGTAGGGCCGAGCTTCTGGCTCAAAGCAGGTCCGGGCTTCATTGCCCCGCCCTCAACTAAAAGTTTAATCTGCATTTTCTTCCTCCTGTTCGTCTCTGCTTATTGCCCGCACATTGTCAATTTTAATCGTAACCGGTAATTGCACAAGTGCGCCAAGCAGGCTCACAACAACATCTCCTTTTTGCTCATCAACTCTTAAAACTTTCGCTTTTTCTTTTTTGAAAGGCTCTGAAATTATCTCAACAATGTCTCCTTCTTTTATTGAAACCGGCGCTGTTGAGGTTTCAACCATGTTCTTTATTTCTTCATAAGCGAGAGTCTTTCCGATTATTCCCTTAACATAAGGCAGGTTGAAGACGGCCTCTTCTGCAGATTCCCTGTCCTCTGCTTCAAGGAGGATATATCCTCTCAAACCATGCGGCCTTATAACCGAATGCACATTAAGATTTTTCTTTTCTATTCTGTCAGTTATCAAATCAACTGCGCTTTCTTCCTTGTTTGTTGTTACTTTTATTACGAATATCATCTTTAGCTCCATCTAGGCTCTAATGATCCCAGAAAGAGATAATATTATTTAAAATTTGGGTTTATAAATCTTTATTAATTATTTGGATAATATCTCGGTGAACTAGAGTATGTATAATCCATGGTATGGACAGCAGTCACTTCGGAACCATCCTTATTCATTACATAGAGTTTCGGCCATCCATCCCCCCTATAAGAAATGAAGGCTACCCTTTTTCCATCTGGAGAGAAGCTTGGGTCAAAATCAACTGCGGAATTGTTAGTAAGATTAACTGGATTAGAGCCATCTGAGCTCATCATATAAACTTCGGGGTTCCCGCCTCTTCTTGAAACAAATAATATTTCCTTCCCGTCTGGAGAAAATGAAGGCGAGGAATCATAAGAACTTGTTCCCGGGATCTTTTGCCTGAGAGAGCTTCCCTCGGTAATATAGAGACCATCATAAGAAGAAAAGATAATTTTCTTTCCATCAGATGACCAGCGTGGGCTATTAACCAGATTGTATGCATTAGTCACTTCTGTCTGGTTTGATCCATCGGAGTTCATTATGTAAAGTTTATAGAGATAATTTTTATCCCGGTTTGTCACAAAAGCTATTTTTGTTCCATCGGGGGATAGGTCAGAGTCAAAATCATCTGCTGGATCCGAAGTCAACTGAGTAACCTGAGTTCCATCGGAGTTCATTATGTAAATATCTAAATTCCCATTCTGTTTTGAAGTGTAGGATATCTTTTTTCCGTCTGAAGATAAAGAGGGATTAAACTCTCCAAAGAATTGGCTGAAATTAGATACTTTTGTTAGACTTGAACTGTCTGAGCTTACAGAATATATCTGAGGATAATCCGGACTGGAAGGCGGTATAGAAGGATAACTCATAACAAACAAAATTTTTTCCAAAATTTCAGGAGGCGTTGGAGGGGTTGGTTTTTCCCAAGACGCTAATTGCATTTCTGTTCCGGGGATATTTGTTGAATAATCTGCAAATTTGAGCCCGAATATCTTTCCTTCCACCCCCAACAGAAACTCCAAACCCCCAAGAAGTTTTCCAGAATCCTGATTCGAATCCAGTTTTAAATATGCATTGATTCCCGCATACGGCCCTGCAACATTATAAAAACGAAAATGGATCATTGGACCCAGAGCGGCTTTTACAGAGTTAATGCTGGAAATAGTCGGAGGATTATAACTAAAACTATTTGTAAATTTCTGTATAGGGGACCATTTTCCAGAATCGTAGGACAGGCCGATTCCCAAAGAAGCGCTTTGCGTTACATTTGCCCCGGCGCTGACAGAGATATTTCCACCGATACTTCCAGTAGGTGTTACGGCAGGCGTTACTATAATCGGCAACGGAGGCGTTGTCGGAAAATATCCTAATCTAACTGATGGTAATTTATATTCTTTGAAATCTTTTTTAATATTTATATCTGGTTTTTCAAGATTAGACGTTAATTGAAGGGAAACAGAATCATTGCTTGTGCTCTTAAAGATAAATTTATCCAGGACAGACTCCCCTATGTCAAAACTCAAATAAAGATTAGAATCAAGAGAGACATTTCCATTTAATAAAAGCGCATTATTTATGTCTTCATCCCCATTTAAGCTATAAAGAATGAAGTTGTCTATGGGTTGATTAAAATTAAAGAGGTTCAGAATCAATCTCGGCATGTTTGAGAGACGAAAAGTTATTGACCTGCTCGTCTCAAAGGACACATTTTTTACAGCCTCCTCAAGTGTTGCGGGGACCGTGTGAACCATACCCCCTGATACGTATGACACTTTTCTGAATAATCCATCCGGGGTCTGCGGAGTTATATCTGCGACGACTATCTCATTGATGTAATATGACGATGCGTTAGAAACTGTTATTGAGTTGTCTGAAACAGAGGATATTGAAGAAGTTTCATCTGTACTTAGAACATGAGTGTTCTCTGACAGGTTATTTTGTTCTGTTGTGACCGGTTTCGGCGGGTTTATCGGGGGAGGGCATCCGAGCAAATTCAGAGCAAGCAATCCGGCTGCAGCTGTTCTTGTTATCGTCTTCCAGATAGGGCGCTTCTTAGAAGCCATATTAGTTTCAGATTGCAGTTACAATCAGGGAAATGATAAATCCGACAAGTCCAAGAATTATAATACTAATCGCGGAAATTTTTGAAGTCGCCTTGAATTCATCCTTTGTCGGCTTCCTCAAAACCTGCCAGACCCTTTTGCATTTCAGATAAAATGATTTCGCATTAACTGGGAATTCTTTAAGAGACATAACAGAATGATGAATTGAAAGTTTTTAAAATTATTCAATGAACTCAATTCCGAGCTCCTCTTCTATCTCTCTGTGGCGCGATTGTTCTCCGGCTTCTTCTTTTCCGACAATTTGATAGCTTCTTACACCGGTTATTATAAGAAGAACCCTGACTGCTTTATCCATGTCGTCAGAAATCTGCGCACCCCAGATTAATTTTGCATCAGGGCTCAGTTTTTGCCCTACTAAGGAGATTATGTTCTTGCATTCATCAAGGCTCATATTCGGGCCGCCGACGATGTTCACCAACGCCCCGGTTGCGTTTGAAACATCAACGTCAAGAAGCGGGTTGTTAAGTGCTCTTTCAACAGCTTCTATCGAGCGCTGTCCCGTCATGTCTGATTCGCCCATACCTATAAGCGAGACTCCGCCATCAACCATGACTGCTTTTATATCTGCAAAATCAAGATTAACCAACCCTGTTGTTGTTACAAGTTCTGTTACACCTTTGACTGCATTTGTAAGGATCTCATCTGCAATCTTGAATGCTGTATGAAGCGGCAAATCAGGGGCAAGTTCAAGAAGCTTGTCATTTGGAATTATGATAAGGGTATCAACAACTTCCTGCATCCTTTCCAGACCGTCCATCGCATTTTCTATTCTCTTTTTTCCCTCAATTGTAAATGGTAAAGTCACAACCCCGATTGTAAGAGCTCCCTGTTTTTTTGCAAGAGATGCGATAACCGGCGCGGCACCTGTTCCTGTTCCGCCGCCGAGACCACAGGTTATGAAGACCATGTCGCTATTGCCGAGCTTTTTCTTTATTTCTGATTCTGATTCTTTTGCAGATTCTTCCCCGATTCGCGGATTGCTTCCTGCTCCGAGCCCATGAGTTAATTCCTTGCCTATCAAAATCTTCTGGTCTGCATCCGTATAGAGCAAGTCCTGCGCGTCTGTATTGACTGCAATCAACTCACCGCCTTTTATTCCAATCTCTTTCATCCTGTTAAGAGAATTATTTCCGCCGCCGCCTACACCGACCACCTTTATTTTGGCAGTTTGCTCTTTAATCAGCTCTTCAAGCTCCCTGTCTATATCTTTTACCTTAGAAGAACCATATACCTCTTCCATAATCAGGATAATTTAGCCCTATTTATAAGAATTATTGTTCTAATCATTCACTTTACCGGCATTCTCTTCACTTTTTGCGGATTCCATTTCTCTTGCTTCCAGTTCCAAATCAAGAATATCCTTAAACTTGTCCTTGAATAAATTCACAAACCCCATCATTTGTTTCTCAACTTCTATAATTACGGCCTTATCTCGTGTTTCAAACTTCAAATCTCTCTGAAATAAGAATCTTATGAGCGCCTTGATTTTCTCATTTAAATCATCAATCTTTCTAATGAGCTTTACAGTGTACACTACTTCCTTTCCTGAAACAGGATTATTAAAATCAACGATAACTCTTCCCCCTGATGAAGCCAGAACTTTTCCGATTCTTCCATCAAAATTGAATATGAATCCGGGCACAGGGTTTAAGCTCTGTTCCCTAAATAATTTTACAGGGATCCTTTGAATAAGATCGGGGTTTCTCTTGCCAAATGCATTTTCAGGAGAAAGGGGAATCTCGTAAGTTGCCTGTGCATCTGGCTTGCCAATCAGGAAATTGTCTATCGCGGGAAGGAACATTCCTTCTCCTAGGCAGAACACAAAAGGCTCCGCGCTAATCTCATGATCATGCCCATGGTGTAGCTTTTCAAGATCTTCCTTTATGTTTGAATCAAAGATTTCTCCGCCCTTAACTCGTGCAGTGTATTCTATCTCAATAAAATCCTTCTTCTGAAGCATTTCAGAAGATAATAAGAGGCATTTTTAAGGTTTTGGTAAAATCGTGCGAGTTTATCGGAATCTTTATAAACAAATTTAATTTTTTGGTTTCATGGTTTTGAAAATAATAAATGCAACAGAGGCGAAAGTCGGAACGAACATTATTCTTGATGGGGAGCCTTATACTGTTAAAAGCATTGATATAAGCAAGACCGGAAAACACGGTGCACATAAATGCAGAATAGAAGCTGTCGGGATGATAAATGAAAAGAAAAAAGTAATTGTTGTTCCGGGCACTGACCGCTTTGAAGTCCCGCTTGTTGATAAGAGGAAGGGCCAGGTCCTTTCAATTGGAAACAGAATCGGCATCATGGACTTGGACAATTTTGAAACAATCGAACTGGACTGCCCTGAAGAGATAAAATCACAGCTTGAAGTGAACTCAAATATTGAATATTGGGATATTGAGGGGGAAAAAATAATCAAGCGAAAGATATAACCATCTCCTCGTTTATTAAACAGTTTTGCGGTTATCACGGCGAGCAGAAATTATTAAGGCTCACCCGTTAACATCATGCAACATTAACAAGTTTTAAAAATCATCTTCATTTGTTTTAATCAACATGGCGAAAATAGCTGAAGCGATGAACAGGCAATTCAAGAATGTTTTTGTATGCAAAAACTGCAAGACTAAGATAAGAGCCGATCCTCAGAAAATTCTTAAGGGTGAGGTCAAATGCAGGAAATGCAAAAAAAGAGCATTCAGGCCCCTTAAGAGGAAATAGATGAGTTTCCTAGCCTATGACCTGACGTTTCTCAGTGTATTTATCGTACTGGTTGTTACTTTTATCTACCTCAAGAAAAAAAATCTAAAACGCGAGGGAATCCTGCTTCTGTACAAGACAAAATGGGGAATTGACCTGATACATCGCACAGGAAGCAAATACAAAAGAACAATTAGGGTTCTCAGTTACATTTCTGTATTCATCGGGTATCTTCTAGCGATAGGCGCTGTCTATTTAGTGGGAAGAATTGTATGGCTTTATGTATTTCAGCCGGCATTTGTAAGGGCTGTCGGAATTCCGCCAATCACCCCGCTATTTCCATACATAGACAAATTAGCTCCGAGCTTGCATCTGCCCCCGTTTTACTTCACTTATTGGGTAATAATCATCGCAGTGATTGCTATCTTTCATGAATTTGCGCACGGGATTTTCGCAGCGCGAAACAAGGTAAAAATAAAGAGTACGGGTTTCGGATTCTTTCCATTCTTTCTTCCGATATTTCTGGCGGCATTTGTTGAATTGGATGAAAAGAGAATGGCCAGGAAGAAGATATTTGACCAGCTCGCGGTGCTTTCCGCAGGAACCTTTGCCAATCTAATAACTGCAATCTTGTCCTTCGGAATATTGCTTGGATTCTTTGCACTGGCATTTGCTCCGGGAGGGGTTATATTCAATCCATCTGACATTACATCACCATCAGCGTCTTCATTCTATCCATTTACCGTCATAAATGTCTCCTCTGTAACAATGGTGGGAAATAACTCGGTTATAAATCCATCATATCAGCAGATTCTCAGTCTCATGAATAATTCGGGACTGAATGAGGTTATGGCAGGTAATGAAGATTATCTCATAACAAAATCCTCAATTGAGGCGCAGAATAACACTGAAAAAATTGCTGTTTATTATGATGCCCCTGCAATAAGGGCAGGACTTGCCGGAATAATTCTGGACATCAATGGACAAAAAATTAATGATGCGGGTCAATTGAGCACCGAGCTCCATAAATATTCTCCAGGAGACAGTATTGTTTTAACAATGATGAACAATAGCCGGGTTTACAATCAGACAATCATCCTTGCTGAAAATCCGGGCAACAAAGGCCATGCATGGCTTGGAATAGTTCTAATCGAAAAAGAAAATAATGGAATAATGAACCAACTTTACAATGTGGTGTCTTCTTTCAGAGATAGCAATGTATATTACGCCTCAAAGATAGGTGATTTTGGAATTTTCATTTACAACCTGCTTTGGTGGCTTGCGATAATTGCGATTAGCGTGGCCCTCGTAAACATGCTTCCTGTCGGAATCTTTGATGGGGGGAGATTCTTTTATCTTACCGTGCTGGCAATAACCAAAAGGGAAAATATCGCAAAGAATGCTTTCAAGGTCATGACCTATTTCTTCCTCTTTGTTCTGGTTGTTGTTATGGCCTTCTGGATTTTTTATATAAAATAATCACAAGTCAATAACGCCTTCTTTTGTAAGAGCTGCGAATCTTATTCCTGCAGGCAGGTTAATCAGTGCAGAGATAAGAGCCATATGTTCTTTTCCGTTTCCGGATGCTATTGAAAGTGCGACCTCTGTCCCCTGAATCTTTCCTTTCAGTTTTTTCATGAATTCGTCTTTCAAATCAGAAATCTTCTTATCAAGATTGACGTTCACAAACTCAAACTCTTTTTCAGAACTGAATTTTCTGGCAAAATCTCCACCCAGAACTATAATCTTTTCCCAGTCTCCATACTTTATCAACCCAGACACTTGAGCCCATGTTCCTTCGCCTGATGATAAGAGAGCAATCAGTTCCATTGCCGTAAAAAATACGGGTGATTTATAAGAATTATTGTGGTAAACACGGGGGGAAGCAGATCATATACGAACTAAGATAAGAAAGTCCAAAGCGAATAATTTATAAACAAGAAGTTTCTGGAAATTTCAGCCGATTGAACCATATCGCAGTGAAATAAGTTCTATGTTCATTGCGCGTAATTTGGGAGGCTATAATCAAATGGCAGAGTTTGGAAATGAGATAAAGAAAGCCCTCATTGAGTTAAGGAAAGAGGGAGAAAGAAAGTTCAACCAGACAGTTGATTTAATTGTAAATCTGCAGAAATTTGACCCGAAAAGAGATGCTCTCAATATATTCATACAGGTTCCCCACAAGATAAGAGACAAAAAGATTTGTGCATTTCTCACCACAAAACATGCGGAACTGGACACAATAACTGAAGCTGATTTCAGAAGATATTCTGATAAGAAAGAGCTGAAAAAACTTGAAGGGAAATATGATTTTTTTATATCACAGGCAACGCTAATGCCGAAAGTTGCGACTGTCTTCGGAAGAGTGCTTGGACCATCGGGGAAGATGCCCTCCCCTCAATTAGGAATTGTGCAAAGCGCCGAGGACAAGTCTATTGATGAGCTTAGAGAAAAAATAAACCACAGCATAAGAATAAGGGCGAAAGAAGCAAGCATAAAGCTCGGCATAGGGAAGCAAAAAATGAAGGATGAAGAACTTATTGAGAATATAGAATCTGTTTATCACGCTCTTCTCAAGGCGCTCCCGAAAGGAAGTGAGAACATAAAGAATGTAGGACTGAAGTTCACTATGACTAAACCACAAAGGGTATCATTAAAATGAAACAGCAAAAGACCCATGTTTCAAAGAAGAAAATAGAATCGGTCAGGGAGCTTTCAAGACTACTTGAAAAAAACAGAACAACTCTTATCGCTTCCATAAAGAATATACCGGCATCTCAATTCCAGGAAATCTCAAAAAAACTGAGGGGCAAGGCAGTTATAAAAGTCCCGAAGAAGAACCTCACATTAAGAGTGTTTAACTCTTCAAAAGATGAAGATATCAAAAAGCTTGATGAAAAAGTTGATGATAGTGTTGCAATAATCTTCTCTGAATTAGATCCCTTTGATCTTGCGCTTGAGCTCATGCAAAACCTGAGTTCTGTGAAGGCAAAAGCAGGGCAGGTTGCAACAGAAGACCTGGCAGTTCCTGCCGGGCCAACAGATCTTGTTCCGGGCCCGGCTATAAGCGAACTCGGAGAACTGGGAATCCCGATAATGATTGACAAGGGAAAGATAAGCATCAAAGAATCCAAGGTCGTTGCCAAGAAGAATGAGAAGATATCCCGGGGCGCCGCAGAGATTCTTGGAAAGCTGGACATAAAGCCATTCAGAGTGGGATTCATTCCGCTGTCTGCATTTGATTCAAGGGATAAAAAACTGTATGCTGAGATAAAAATTGATAAAGAAGGGACACTTGCAGACCTGAAGCAGAAAGCCGGCAAGGCTCTCGCATTTGCATTAAAGATTGGATATACTTCAGAAGACACAATAAAGATACTTCTTTCAAAAGCAGCCGCAGAAGCGAAGAAGATAAACAGAATAATAACGGGTGAGTCGGAAGAGGCTCCTGTTGTACAACCTGCGGAAGAAGAAAAAGTAAAAGAAGACAAGGAGGAAAAAGTGGAGGCAACAGCGGGCCTCGCAAGCCTTTTTGGATAAAATGAACGACATAGAAATAGACTACGAAACAATGAGGGAAATATTGGTTTCAGAAAGAAATTCCCTTTACAGAGAGAATTTGGAGATGAGGGATGAAAAAACCGAATCAAGGCTACAAATGCTAACCCGAGAGATAGTGATACTTACAGACTATATTCACCAAAATAAATTCGGAGAAACAGCCTAATGGAGTACGTATATGCGGCTCTTTTGCTGCACAAGCTTGGCAAAGAAGTTAGCGAAGAACATCTGAGAAAGGTCATAGAGTCAGCCGGCGCTGGCGCTGATGAAACTCAGATAAAATCGTTGGTAGCTAGCCTGAAAGGCGTGGACATTGACAAGGAACTTGAAAACGCAACCCTTGCAATGAGCAGCGCACCGGCACCAGCTGGTAGCCATGAACATGCGGCCAAAAAAGAAGAGCCAAAAGAAGAGAAGCATGAAAGCGCAGCAGAAGGACTGTCTGCATTGTTCGGTTAAATTTTTATTAATAAAATGCAGAACAGCCCGCTTGGATATTTGTAAAAGCAGATGAGTAAATCACAGGTATTGATGATGCTTTCCGGAGGATCGTTTCTTGCAATTTTATTTACGCCTGCCGGAACCAACTATTGGAAATATCTTTTAATACTGGGAATTCTTCTTGGAATAATCTGGCTTGGAAAAAGAGATTAAATCAGATTTTAATTATAAGGTGCAGTTTTTTAAGAGAAAGTTTGATAAATAAAGATATCTGCTTGTCTTCATGCCTCAGTAGCTCAGCCGGAAGAGCGCTTGCTTCGTAGCATACCAGCAGATTGAAATTCCTGCAATTGCAGAAACAGCAAGAGGTCGGGGGTTCAATGCCCTCCTGAGGCTCTATTTAAAAATGTGGAACTTATACTCTGATTCAGGATTTCTTGAACCTCTTAGATTTTCAAATGAAAAGACGCAGGAGGATATTGTAAGGGAAGTTATTGAGCTGATAGAAAAAGGCGAAAAAATTATTTTTATAAGAGGCATGTGCGGAACGGGAAAGAGTGCCATTGCTCTTAACATCGCGCGAAATCTTGGGAAGACTTCAATAGTTGTTCCTGGAAAGAACCTGCAAAACCAGTATAAAAAAGATTATGAAAAAGAAAAGTATTTGCTGAAAGACGATGGGGAAAAGCTCAGGATAAGCATTATCACAGGGAGGAATAACCATGAATGCGCATTCATAAAAGACAATGAATCTGCAATTCCCAGGATACAACAGGAGATCAATTCCAAGCTCAGCGACGTGTTCGCGCCATCCGAAAGAGATGAACAAGATATAAAAAGAGATAAATCTGCTGACAATCCGGAGCTTCCGTGCAAGATAGAAATAAAAGAGAAGAACTTCAGGAAGATAAGAGAATATCTAAGAAAAAACAAGAATATAAATCCGGGAAATATCCTGCAGATAAATGATGTAAAGAGGCTTCCACTTGCAAGTGTTTGCCCGTATTGGTCCCCGGTGTTGCCGGAGATATACGAGCCCAAGAATCTTGATTACACCCGCAAGAGAGAGTATCTTGGTCTCAATGGAACCAAGTTTATAATTTACCAAAGAAGGCCCGGATGCGGATTTTACGAACAGTTTAACTCTTACATTGATTCTGATGTCATAGTCTTTAACTCCCTGAAATACAAATTAGAATCAGCACTGAACCGAAAGCCGTTCACAGAGGCGGAAATCATCGATGAGTGTGATGAATTTCTCGACGGATTTACTAATGAACGGCACATAAATCTTGACAGGCTACAGAACTCTCTCATCCATCTGGCTTCGCAGGATGAAAAGGCAATAAAAACTGCCGAAGAACTCAACAGTATAGTCTCCTATTTAAGAATAAATGAAGAAATCAGAGAAGCAATTCTCTCTGGCGATGCTCTTGCACTCAAAAAGACAGGTCTTTACGATTTGCTGAGGATCTTTATTGACTCAAAAGAATTTCTAGAAGATTTAGATGAGGAAAGTTACCTCTTTGAAATTGAAGAAACAGCAAGAATGTTTGAGGATTTCATGAATGAATCTTTTGTTATATTCTCAAAAAAAGACGGAAACACAGTCGCGAATATTGTGACAACAAACCTTTCAAAGAAATTTCAGGAGATGGTAAATAAAAACCAGATTATCATACTGATGTCAGGGACATTACATTCCGAGAAAGTCCTTAAGGAAATTTTCGGACTGAATAAGTTCAGCATAGTTGACGCGGAAACAAAACAGCCCGGAACAATTGAGGTCCAGAGAACAGGCATGGAATTTGACTGCAAATATGAGAATTTTTCAGGAGGGAAGTTTTCTCGGGAAGATTACCTGCGTGCCCTGGATAAATGCATCGCAGTTGCAAAGAAACCTGTTCTTATACATGTAAGCGCCTTTTCAGATTTACCGACAGAATGGGAGATTTCTGAATTAAATCTGGAAAATCTGCAAAGCAAAGAGAGCCTGATTCAGGAACAAAGCGAGGATAAAAACGGGGAGATGATCCAGAAGTTCAAAAGAGGAGAGACTAAGGTTTTATTTACAACAAAATGCGCGAGAGGCGTTGATTTCCCGGGAGAGCAGTGCAACAGCATTGTTTTCACCAAGTATCCAAACCCAAATCCATCAGAACCTTTCTGGAAGATTCTGAAGAAGACAAACCCGAACCAATACTGGGATTTCTACAAGGACAAAGCAAAACGTGAGCTGCTGCAAAAAGTTTACAGGGGCACAAGATTCATGGGCGATCATGTTTTCCTGCTGAGCCCTGATGTGCGGGTGCTGAGAGAATTTGAGGAATAAACGCCCCCGCCAGGAATCGAACCTGGAGGCCCATAGGGCCCGGTTCTCAAGACCGGTGCAATACCATTATGCGACGGAGGCTTATACCCATCTGTAAGAATTAACAGGATTAAAAAATCTTTGTGATCACCTGCGGCCAAACAACTTTTTCCAAAACGATGGTTTGCTTGACTTCACAAGGCGGTTATTCTCATCATAAATCTGATAAGTTATTTTTGGTTTCTCCTTTTCCTTTTTTGCTTTCTCTTCTTCTGCGAGTTCTTTCAGTGCTTGATCCAAAGCTCTATCAATGACAACATCTGAGTAACCCTGGTTCAAAAGAGCTGTTCTGAGAGACTGTTCTTTGTATCCCTTGGACAAAGTTCTCTTTAAATGGTTGACAAAATCTCTTCTGTATCCTTCCCCCATAAAAAATTAAAATACCGGCACTTTAAAAATTTAAGCAATCATTCGGCTTTTATCAAAAGCCCGGAGAACCTCTTGTTTCTGTAAATTTCAAGAAGGATAAGCAGGTATGCAATTATGAGCGGCCCCAGAATAAGTCCCATGACTCCAAAGAAGATTATTCCTCCGATAGTTCCAAGAAGTGCAAGTAGGGAATTCATCATCAATCTTCTAGATATCACAATAGGCCTGAGGAAATTGTCAACAACTATTGAAGCTATTCCGAAGATAGTCACACCCACACCTGCGAGATTATTGCCCGTGACTACAAGATAGACAGCAACCGGCATCCATACAATCGAGGGCCCAAGTATTGGAAGCACTCCTGCAAGAATCGCAAGTATCATAAGGAGCAGTGAATTCTGAACCCCAAACAGGAAAAATCCCAACCCTGCAATCAGCCCCTGGAAGAACCCGATAACTATCTGACCGTAGAGAACTGAAGCGGTTACGTCCTTGGTCGCCTTGAGAAGTTTTTCCTGAACATCTTTTGGAAATGGGAGGATGCTTTTGAGATACTCTATAAATTCTTCTTTATCGCGCATTACGAAAAAGAAGGTAAACAAGACCACAGTCATCTGCAGAAGTATTACTGGAATGTCAAGGAGAAAGTTGAAAGCAGAGTTAACCATCCCAGTGGTCACATTTGTTATGAATGTGTGGAGGATGGAATCAACTTCGCTTGGGAAGACTCCTGTGCTTGAAAGTGACGGGAACAGGTTCTTGACGGGAGTTACAAAATCAATTTGCTGTGCAAAAGTGAAAATTTTTATTGTCTCGTTAATCATTATCGGGACCAGGAAGATTGACGGCACTATCAGCACTATGAGAAGTATTGCAGTGATTATTGTGGATGAGAGATTTTTTGACTTTATTTTCTTGCGAATCAGGTTGTAAAACGGCGCGAAGATAAATACCAGGACAAAACCGAGAATTATCGACATCAATATTGGTTTGAGTAAGAAAAAAGATAATACTGAAAGAGCAATTAATATTGCCGCTACAATTATCTTTTCTAAAGAAGTTTCTTCCATTTTGCCTCTTGATTATAGAGAGCTGTAAATTTATAAAGGTTTTTAGAAAAAATTTAAAAGATAGACTCTTCACTAGATATCATGAATTTCATTGAAAAGATTTTTCTCGGCAAAACAGATGGCCTAGTGCATCTGCAGTTTCAGAAGTTTAGCAGGGGTGAATTTAGCAATAGGGCATTAATTAATACAAAAAAGACAGGAAACAAGTATATGATTTCTACGAGTGCTGAATTTGCAAATGAACTTGTGAGGGATGTTGCAGGAAAACTTGGAAACAAAAAGACTAAAATCACAGGGGCAATAATCTCCACTAATGATTTCACGGGAAAGCTGGATTTCAAAGACAAAAAACAGTTTCAGGGCGTGAAAAGTTACCTCATTGAAAAGGAAATGTCTGGGGATGAAATAATAAAATTACTTGATGAATTTCCAAAGGCATTTTTTGCACTTAGTTTTGAAACGAGCGAGACAAAATTGAAAATAAAGGCTAAAGCGCCAAAATCCGGAAAACCCAAGAACAAGGAAGATGAAAAAGTAAAAGCAGATTTCTGCAAGCTCATAACAACCGATGAAAAACTCGGAGAAGGATTTGTCTTTGAGAAAAAAGACTTCAAAAAAGCAGACATCTCGCATACGTTTGTGATAGAAGAGATAGTAATTCCTGAAAATCTGAAAAAATCAGAAGACTTTCAGCTCATAAGAGAGGAATCAAAAAGGAAGGGAAAGATAATAAGAGAGGCTGAAATTGACGGGAATAAGATAAGAAAGGAAATGAATTTTGAAGCTTAGAAAACCTTTAAAAAGCCGCTTTTCTCAATAAATACATTCCAGGGTAAGTAAAATGTTCTTCGCTAATATATTGATAAATGGCACCACCAAGAACACCAAGAAGTGGAAGTTTGCAGTTCTGGCCGAGAAAGAGGGCCAGTAAATTCCTGCCTAGTGTAAACTGGAGTGTTTTAGAAAAATCAGATACAAGTTCTACAAGGGGGCTGAGAGGATTCATCGCTTACAAGGCCGGAATGGCTTCTGGTTTTGTTCTTGATAATACGCCGGATTCAATGACCAAAGGGAAAAAGATCATAATCCCAATTACAATTCTTGAATGTCCTAAGGCAAAGATACTCTCTGTAAGATTCTATAAGAACGGAAAAGTTATGAAAGAGATTCTCTCAAAAAATCTTGACAAAGAATTAAAGAGAAAGCTAAGGCTTCCGAAAAAAGAGCATGAAAATCTTGAGAATGTTAAAAATTATGATGACGTGAGGACTATTATCTACTCTGTTACAAAAAGCATTGGGGTGAAAAAGACTCCTGACCTAAGCGAGATTTCATTAACAGGAAGCTTGGATGATAAGATGAATTTCATAAAGGCAAATCTTCAAAAAGAAATTTCTGTATCTGATGTCTTTGAGGCCGGAAAGCTCATTGATATTCGCGGTTTGACAAAAGGTAAGGGTCTGCAGGGGCCTGTGAAAAGATTTGGAATAACATTAAAGTCCCATAAATCAGAAAAAGGACAGAGAAGACCGGGAAGCCTGGGGCCGTGGCATCCTGCAAGAGTAACCTTCAGGGCTCCGATGGCAGGACAGATGGGAATGTTTACGCGGGTTTTGTATAATAACAAGATAATTGAAATTGGAAATGGTGAAAAAAATTCAAAATTAAAAAATATAAAGAATTTTGGAGATATCAGAGCAGATTATATTCTGGTAAGAGGCTCTGTACAGGGTCCTGCAAAAAGGCAATTGCTCCTCACCCCTTCATTCAGAGAAACTAAAAAACAGGCTAAGAAAGACTTCCAGCTTTTGGAGATAAGATGAAGACACAAATCTTAAACCATGACGGAAAATCGATAAAGGAAATTGAAATGCCTAGTTTCTTCTCTGCAAAAATCCGGGAAGACATTGTCTCAAAGGTTCTTGAAGCAATGAAGAAAAAACAGCCTTATGCGCCTTCGCCCGTTGCGGGAAAACAACATGCTGCAAAGGGAAAGATTGTTCACAGGAGGCATGTGTGGAGAAGCGGTTATGGAAAGGGAATATCCCGTGTACCGAGAAAGATATTTTCAAGAAGAGGGGAGCAGTTCAACTGGGAGGCTACGGAAGTTCCAAATGCGAAAGGCGGAATCAGAGCTCACCCTCCAAAGGTTCTGTCAATGATTGAACTCCCAAAGATTAATAAAAAAGAAATGAAGATTGCGTTTACCTCTGCATTAAGTTCAACAGCAAACATCAATGAGTTAAAAAAGAGATACAAAACTCTTGGGGGAATGAAGGTTGAACCACACTTTCCGATGATCATATCCGAACTTGGTTTTAAGAAAACAAAAGATACAGTTTCTGCAGTGAAGAACATTCTCGGAAATGAACTCTTTAAGATTGCGCTTCCTAAAAAGAAGATCAGAAGCGGGAAAGGAAAAATGAGGGGAAGAAAGTACAAAACAAGTGCCGGTCTTTTAATAGTTCTCTCAGACAAAGAAAAGATTAATTCAAATGTCTTTGATGTAAAAAAGGCAAGAGAACTCAGCTTAAATGACATAGAGCTTGGGAGGCTCACAATTTACTCTGAAGGTGCAATTAAAGAATTGGGGGAAAGAATAAATGGAAAATGAAAGAGAAAAAATAAGGATGAGGCCGATAATTACGGAAAAGGCAGTTATGCTCATAGAATCTCAGAATACCCTCACATTCCAAACCGGAATAGGGACAAATAAAGAACAGATGAAGCGGGAAATTGAAGAGATGTTCAGCGTGAAAGTTGAATCTATGAGGGTGATGAATAAGAAAGGAAAGAAATATGCCTATGTTAAACTAAATGCCAAGACTCCTGCAATTGATATTGCAACGAAGCTAGGGATGATATAAAATGGGTAAACGAATAATACAGCAGGCACGGGGACATGGAAGCTTCCCTTACAGGGTAAGAAAGCAGGCATTTAAATATAAGATACAATATCCAAGCAAACTAGAGGGGGATGGAATTGTTCTGAAACTTCTCAATTCACTTGGCCATTTTGCACCTTTGGCAAAAATAAGGTATAATGGCGGAATATTTTATATCCCTGCATTTAAGGGGATGGTTGAGGGGCAGAAGATTAATTTTTCAAAATCAGGAGAGAATGTTGAAAATGGAAATATTCTTGCACTTAAGGAAATTCCGGTAAAAACACAGATATACAGCATAGAAGCACGACCGGGGGACGGGGGAATTTTCATAAAAACTGCCGGAACATATGGGACGGTCAGCAAAGTACTCGGAGAGAGAATATTCATTTTAATGCCGTCAAAAAAAGAAAAAGAATTCAACCCCAACTGCCGTGCTGTTGTGGGAATAATCGCCGGTTCAGGACGATTGGAAAAACCGGTAGTAAAAGCAGGAAAAAAGTATTATATGAAAAGATCCAAGGGCGGAAGAATGTGGCCCCGAACATCTGCAGTCAAGGTGAACGCAGTAGACCATTACTTCGGCTCTGGAAGAGGAAAGAATCCAAAGAGCAAGATTGCAAAGAGAAATGCACCTGCCGGAAGGAGAGTAGGTTTATTAAGACCAAGGAGGACAGGACATAAGAGATAAAATGAAAAATAAATTTTTCAAAATACAAAAATTAGGAGATTTTGCATAATGGAAGCAGAAGTAAGGAAAAAAGAATTTATGTTCAGAGGAAAGACGCTAGAGGAGCTTAATGCACTTGAAGTCAGGGAATTTGCAAAATATCTAAAAGCGAGAGGAAGGCGGGCAGTCTTGAGACAGTTCAATGAAATTGAAAAGTTCATAATGAGGGCAAATAAAAAGCTCTCAAAAAACAAACCGATAAAAACACACAGTAGAGAAATCGTTGTGGTTCCGAAAATGGTTGGCATGAAGATACAAATTCACAATGGCAAAGGATTTGAGCCAGTTGAAATAACAGGAAATATGCTGGGCCATAGATTGGGAGAATTCGCACTGACAAGAACAAAAGTTAAGCATGGAAGTGCTGGTGTCGGAGCAACTAAAGGAAGCAAATTTAAGTCGAAAAAGTAAAAATGGCAGAAGAAAAAATGGAAACAAAATTGGAAGAGAAAAAAGAAACAAAAAAGATAGCCGAAGCTCCTGAAAAAAAATCCGATGAAAAAAAGCCTGAAGCAAAGAAAGACATGAAGAAACCAAAAACAGAAGCTGTTGTCAATTCACTCAATGCCCATCTCTCGGCAAAAACAAGCGCGGCCGTATGCAAGTTTATTGTCGGAAAAACAATCAATCGGGCCATGGATGATTTGAAGGATGTCCTGTCAATGAAAAGAGCCATCCCTATGAAGGGAGAAATCCCCCACAGGAAAGGAAAAGGCATGATGGCAGGCAGGTTCCCAAAAAATGCCTCAAAGCATTTCATCAAAATGTTAAAAACACTTGAAGGAAATGCAAATGTCAATGGGATTGAATCCCCGGTAATTGTCGAAGCAATAGCCAATATCGGAGAGAGACCATATGGGCAGTTTGGAAGAATAAGGAGAAAGAGAGCGCACATAAAGATAATTGCCAAGAATAAAATAAAGAAGGAAAGCAGGGAGAGGAAAAAGTAAGATGGAAGAGAAAAGTGTAGTAAAGTTCAAGAAAGATGAATTTGCGATGAAAGAGTTCATAAAATATTCTCTTGGACGGGGAAAAGTCAGCAAGGTCCGAATAGAATATACTCCAGTGGGGGAGAAGATAATAATCTCAACGCACAAAACCGGATTAGTCATCGGACGTGGCGGAGAGAGGATAGATGAACTTACAAGAATGCTCAAGACAAAATTCAAGCTTGAGAATCCGCACATAGAGATAGAAGAGATAAAACACCCTGAGTTTGATGCTCAGATAACTGCTGATGACATAGCTCTTGGCCTTGAAAAATTCGGACCTCTGAGATTCAAGGTAATTGCATACAGAATGCTCCAGAAGATAATAGACTCAAAAGCCCTCGGGGCAGAGATAAGATTGAGCGGAAAACTTCCAGGAGCACGTGCAAAGTCATGGAGATTCGCTCAAGGGTATCTGAAAAAGACGGGAGAGAGCGCAAGAGTTGTTGATCGGGCTCAGTCGCGTGCAGAAACAAGACCGGGAACCGTGGGCGTGAAAGTCGGAATCCTCCCCCCTAATGCAGTGATAAAGGACAAGATAATAATCAATGATGAACTGATCTCAAAGATGAAATCCAATTCCGAATTTGAAGAAGAGACAAAAACTAAACCAAAGAAAAACAGAAAATGAAAATAAAAGACCTTAAAGGAATGAACAAAGAAGAAAGAGAAAGCCGCCTTAAAGAGCTGAGGCTTGAACTCATAAAATCAGAGATAAATGCTTCAAAATCAGGAAGTTCAAAGATAAAAAATATAAAAAAAACAATAGCACAAATACTCACACTCAACAAATAAAATGAATATATGTCCAAAATGCGGATTGCCTTTAGAGGCATGCGTTTGCGAACAGATCGTGAAGGCCGACCAGAGGATACGGGTGACCCTTGACAAGAAGAAATATGGGAAAGTGGTCACGATTGTTTCCGGCTTTGACAAGGGCGTAGACATAAAAAAGGTCGCAAAAGACCTGAAGAATGAGCTCGCCTGCGGAGGAACCTTTGAGGGAAACAATGTTGAACTCCAGGGAGACCACATGAAGAGGATAAAACCTATCCTTGAAAAGATGGGCTTTAACATCGAATAAGTTCGCACAAAATAAGATGAAAACAAAAATGAAAGAAACTGAGAAGAGAAAGCCGGAAGTACCGGAAAGAACTAATTGCAATGATATTAACTGCCCAATTCATGGGGCTCTCAGCCTGCGAGGAAGAACTTTCTCCGGAAAAGTGATAAAAAAGTTCCATAAAAGAATTGTAATCGAATTCGAGAGAACAGTTTATGTAAGAAAATATGAGAGATATGCAAAAATGAAAACAAAGATTCATGCGCGCCTTCCGGACTGCATGAGCAATGAAGTGAACCTCGGAGATTATATTACAGTGAAGGAATGCAGGCCTTTGAGCAAGCTCATCCACTTTGCAGTTACTGAAAAGATAAAGGGGGTAAATGAAAAATGAAGATTAAAAATATTTTATGGATATTTGCATCGGTTATCCTCTTGTTAAGTACCATTATGAATATTAATATCATCGATAAAAATTCAACAACTTATTTGTTGTTAGGTTACATTGGTGCTGGATTAGCGATTATTATCACAATTATGATTATAGGATCATTAATCAAAAATAAGGGAGAAATCAAATGAAAGCAATAGGAGCAAGGACAACACGCGGTCTGAACATCGGAGCAGTTGTGACCTCTGCAGATAACAGCGGAGCAAGGATAGTGAGAATAGTCTCTGTTAAAAGATGGAAGGCAAAGAAAGGCAGGCAGGCAACCGCAAAGGTTGCGGATTGGGTAAAAGTGAGCGTAAGGAAAGGCGTCCCTGATGTCAGAGGAAAAGTCTTTGATGCTATCGTAATAAGGCAGAAAAAATCCTACAGAAGGCTCAATGGGGAGAGAATAGCTTTTGAGGATAATGCGGTCGCATTGCTAAAGGATGAAAAAGGAAATCCAAAAGGAACACAAATTAAAGGACCAGTCGCACGAGAGGTCATGGAAAGGTGGCCGCAGGTCGCTAAGATTGCGCAGATGGTGTATTAAAATGAAACAAAAATTTAACAAAAACTGGAAGTCAAGCAAACAACCGAGGAAACAGAGGAAATATTCAGCGAATACTCCCCTGCATCTGAAGAATAAAGCGATAAGCGCAAACCTCTCAAAAGAACTCAGAAAGAAACATGGCAGAAGAAGCCTGCCTCTCAGAAAAGGGGACAGGGTAATGATAATGACCGGGAAATTCAGGAAGAAAGAGGGCAAAATAACAAAAGTCCTCCTTAAGACTTCAAAGATAATTATTGAGGGTATACAGATAAAGAAGAAAGATGGTTCAAAGGTAGACATAAAAATGGAGCCTTCAAACCTCAGGATAATTGAACTTAATTCAGAAGATAAAAAAAGACTTAAAAACAGAGAAAAGAAAATGAAACCAGAGAAGAAACAGGAGGAAAAAAATGCATCTTAAGAGAGAAGCAAGTCCTAAGAGCTGGCCAATCGAAAGAAAAGGCACGAAATATCTTGTAAGGCCAAATTACAATACTGAAAAGGGCGTGCCCATACTTATCATACTGAGAGATATGCTGAAATTTGCGGACAACAGGACGGAGGCAAAGAAAGCCCTGCATGCAAAACAGGTCCTGCTGAACAAAAAGGCCATATTTGATGACAGGGAAAATGCGCTTCTTTTTGACGTCATAACCCTCATACCTAAGAAAGAGAGCAACCTTCCCGAGAGGAATTACAGGATAACCATGAACAAAAATAAAAAATTTGACCTTGAAGAGATCAGTTCAGAAGATTCATGGCATAAGACTGCAAAAGTCATAAACAAGAAGAGCCTAAAAAAGAAGAGGGTGCAGATAAATCTCAGCGATGGAAGAAACTTCATTTCTGACATGAAATGCAATGTAAATGATTCTATGAGGATAAACCTTAAGGACAGGAAAATAGAGAAGTGCATTCCTCTTAAGGAAAATTCAGATGCATTTGTATTTGCGGGAAAACATGCCGGAGAGAGCGGGGTAATTGAACAAATAGATAAGGGAATGAACCGGGTAAGACTTAACAGTGGGGGAAATCAGATTAACATATTAATTAAACAGCTTATGGTGCTGAAATGAGTAAAGACATGAGGGAGATAAAGATAGAAAAGGTTGTACTTAGCGTCGGCGGGACAGAGGACAAACTCGAGAAAGGAATAAAGTTGCTGGAACTGATTACGGGGGCCAAGGCTTCAAAAATGAAGACACGAAAGAGAATCCCTTCCCTTAATGTGCGCCCGAAGCTGAATGTTGGCGCGGTCATAACCCTGAGGAGAGATACAGAAGCATTGCTAAAGAGATTGCTGGCATCTGTTGAAAACCGGCTTAGGAGGAAGCAAATCAGTGAGAATACATTTTCATTCGGAATCAAAGAGTACATAGAAATCCCGGGAATGGAATATCAGAGAGATTTGGGAATCCTCGGACTTGATGTAACTGTCACATTCTCCCGTGCAGGAAAGAGAATACAATTAAGAAAAGTTGGAAAGAAGATTCTTCCGGTAAAACAAAGAGTAAGCAGAGAAGAAATAATAAAATACATGGAGGAAAAGTTTCAGACAAATTTCAGATGACGGCAAGTGATTGGAAGAAAACATTGAAGCAGTTGAAGAGCAAGCCAACAGTCATGGAAAAGTTTATCAGGCACAATAAACCAAAGGCGAGAAAGAACGGCGTTGCATCAAAGAAGTGTGAAAGATGCGGAAGATTTGGAGCCCATATAAAATCATACGGATTAAATTTATGCAGGCAATGCTTCAGGGAAGTCGCTGAAGACATCGGCTTTAAGAAATATTCATAAAATGGAAAAAATAAATTTTTTAATGTCCTTGAATAAGAAATCCTGCGAGTACAGGATCGGAGGTTTTGCATAATGGCACAAGATACAGTAGCAGATGCACTGAATATGATAAAGAATGCCAAAAAGACTGGCAAGGAGAGCGTCAGGATAACCAGGATTTCAAACCTCTTAATTGAGATACTCAAGATCATGAAACAGAAAGAAGCTGTAAAGAGATACAAGATAGACAGCAAAGGCAGAACTGTTGAAGTTGTCCTCGGAGATTTCATAGAATGCAGGGCAATAAAGCCAAGATTCAGCGCTGACAAAAGCCAGATAGAAAAATACAGAAGGAGATATCTGCCTGCAAGGAATCTTGGAACAATGATAATCTCAACAAACCAAGGACTAATGAGCCACGAGGAGGCAACGGAGAAAGGCGTCGGAGGAAGCCTTATCGCATATTTTTACTAAAATGAAACGCGAGATAATTCAAAAGATAGAAGTTCCGGAAAATGTCAAGATTTCTATAGAAGGGAATATGGTCTCCGCAAGGGGCCCTGAGGGGGAGAACAAGAAAAAGTTCAACTTCAGCGGGCTTGATGTAAGAATAGAGGGCAACAGAATAACTCTCGAATGCAAAAAAGCGACAAAGAAAGAAAAGAAAATGATAAACACGGCGATGGCGCACCTAAGAAACATGATTGAGGGAGTTTCAAAGAAATTTGAGTATCTCCTCAAGATTTGTTATTCCCACTTCCCGATAACTGCAGAAGTAAAAGGAAATGAACTGGTGATAAAAAACTTCCTCGGTGAAAGGACAAACAGGAAATGCAGGATACCGCAGGGCGCGGAGGTTAAGGTGGACAAGGAAATAATAACAGTGATCTCCTCTGATAGGGAAATAGCAGGCCAGGCAGCAGCAAACATAGAACAGGCAACAAAAATAAGAAAAAGGGACCTCAGAGTATTCCAGGACGGAATTTTCATGATAAATAAGGCGGGCAAAGAGATATGACGACTAAATTTCTAAGGCGCGGATGGAGCAGATATTCAAAACTCGGGCTAAGAAGGAAGAAAAAGCAGATTTGGAGAAGGCCTCACGGAAGAGACAACAAGATGAGAGAAAAAAGAAAAGGTTATCCGTCTGTTGTAAGCATAGGGCATCGAAAAGAGAAGAATTCAAGGGGAAAAATCAATGAGCAGAAAACAATTGTTGTAAGAAACATCAATGAACTGAAAAAAACCGGAAAGGGGGAGATGGCGGTATTCGGAAAAATCGGAAAAAAGAAAAAGATTGAAATGGCAAAATTCGCTCTTGAAAACAAAATCCAGGTGCATAACCTCAACATAAATAAATTCCTTAAAGAACAAAAGAAAAAATGAAACTCGATAAGAAGAAGGCTTTGGCTGCGAAAATACTTAAGGTGGGAAAAGGGCGGATCATATTCGTGGAGCCAAGGCTGGAGGAGATAAAGGAAGCAATTACAAAAGAGGACATCCGAGGGCTTAGGGATGATGGCGCGATAATAATAAAACCGATACGGGCAAGGAAATCGCGCGGGAAGAAAGCAAAGATACGAAGAAGCCCTGGAAACATAAGGAAGAATGCAAAGAAAACAAAGAGAGAGTATATAATCATGACAAGAAAGTTGAGAGAACATATTTCAAAACTTAAAGAAAAGGACCTTATTACAAAAGAACAGATATCAGACATAAGAAAGAAAATAAAGAACAGATATTTCAAAAACAAGAACCAATTAAAGGAATATATCAATACCAAAAAATGAAGAATATATTTAAGAGAAGGAAGGAAGGAAAAACAAATTATTCCAAAAGAAGGAAACTTCTAAGCAGCAACCTTCCCAGAATAGCATTTAGGAGAACAAATAGATATGTCATCGCACAGTATATAACCTCCAATGAAGCGCGGGACAAGGTTGAAATAGGGGTAACCTCAAAAGAACTTCTTCAGCACGGGTGGCCAAAGGAAATGACCGGCAGCCTTAGGAGTTTGCCAGCATCATATCTGACAGGTCTTCTCATCGGGAAAAAGATAAAAACTGAAAAGAAAGCTGTCCCAATACCTGATTTTGGAGTTATCTCACCGAATCATAAAACAAGGCAATATGCATTCCTTAAAGGATTGGTTGACTCCGGGCTCGGAATAAACCCCGGAGAAAAGGAAATCTTTCCAAGTTCGGAGAGGATTGAGGGAAAGCATTTAAAGAAAGATTTTTCAGCTATATTCAGGAAGATTAAATCAGAAATTGAAAAATAAAATGGCAGAAAAGATAAGCAGGAAAGAGCAGATCAAGAAAGAAAGCGTTGAAACTCCGGTAGCTGATGCTGCAGAAAAAATAATCGAACAGAACATAGAATCTGGCGAGAAAGAACTGGAGGAAGAACTTGAAAAGAAACTTGAGGGCAAAGAACGCATCAAAAAGGAAAGAGAAGAACCTCGCGAGGAATTTATTCCTTGGACACCGAAAACCAAGCTCGGAAAAGAAGTCAGGGAAGGTAAAATAAAGAATATAGATGAAATCCTTGATAAGAAGACAAAGATACTGGAAGACAAGATCGTTGACTCACTTGTAAATATGAAATCTGATTTGCTCTCGGTGGGACAGGCAAAGGGAAAATTCGGGGGCGGAAAGAGAAGAGCCTGGAGACAGACGCAGAAAAAGACAATGGAGGGAAATATTCCGAGCTTCTCAGCATTTGCAGTTGTCGGAGATGAGAACGGGCATGTGGGGGTCGGAGATGGAAAAGCGACGGAAACTTTACCTGCACGTGACAAAGCCGTAAGAAAAGCGAAACTTAATATCATAAAAATCCGCAGAGCATGTGGGAGCTTTGACTGCTCATGTTCAGAACCACACTCAATTCCGTTCAAAGTTGAGGGCAAAGCAGGAAGCGTCAGGGTCATACTTTTGCCGGCTCCACAGGGAACAGGACTTGTTGCAGCGGATGAACTTAAAAAAGTCCTTATGCTTGCGGGAATAAAAGACATTTACAGCCAGACGTTTGGCGTTCAGAGAACAACATTCAATCTTGTAAAAGCATGCATGAATGCGCTTGAGAAAACAAATAGAAAATGATAGCCGTAATAAGAATTAGGGGGGAAGTCGGAGTGAAGAGGGACATAGAGGAAACTCTGAACAGACTCAGATTGAAGAAGAAGTACTCGTGCATTGTCATCCAAAGTCCAAAAGAAGAACAGATTGGAATGATAAAGAAAGTCAAGGATTTCGTGGCTTTCGGGGAAATTGATGATGTAATGTACAAAAAGCTTGTTGAAAAAAGAGGAAAGAAGGATTCGCAAGGAAAATTGAAACCGTTCTTCAGACTTCATCCGCCGCGGGGAGGAATAAAAAGTAAGGAAAGTTTCCCAAAAGGTGTTCTTGGCAATCACAAAGAGAAAATAAATGAACTTTTAGAGAGGATGTTATGATAAAAACACACAGAAAAAGAAAAACAGGGAAATACAGAGGAAAGAGAGCAGGCACCTATGGATGGGGTGCGAGGAAGAAACACAAAAAGTCAGGGCATCGCGGAGGAAAGGGTATGGCTGGAAGCGGAAAGAGGGCAGACCAGAAAAAAACACTCCTGCTAAAACTTTACGGAAATAACTATTTCGGAAAACAAGGAATAACAAGCAGGAAGACGATGAAGGATAAATCCGATAGGATAAATCTCAGAGACATTGAGATGAATCTTGAAAGTTATATTAATAAGGGAATTGCCAAGAGAACACAAAAGGAAATTGAAATTAACCTTAAGTCCTATAAAATTCTTGGAAGCGGGCAAGTAAAAAATAAATTTCTTATAAATGCAAAATCCGCATCACAGTCTGCAATTGAAAAAGTGAAAAAGGCAGGCGGGGAGATTATCGTCGCGAATAATCCAGAAAACCAGCAATAACCCAGCAGACTTAAAAACTGATTTTTATTAAATAAAACATGGATTTCAGAGGGATACTAAAGTTCATCCCGGAGATAAAATCTCCGGAAGAGAAAAAACTCAGCTTTAAGGAAAAAGCAAAGTGGACAATTATAGTTCTTCTGGCATTTTTTGTCCTTACAAATATCCCTCTTTTCGGGCTTTCGCAGAATGCACTTTCACGGTTCCAGTATCTTGCAATAATCCTTGGAACAAATTTCGGAAGCATAATCTCACTTGGAATAGGTCCGATTGTCATGGCTTCGGTTATCCTTCAGCTTCTTGCTGGTTCCGGAATACTCAATATAGATACCACAACTGCTGAAGGAAGAAAGTTCTTCCAGGGTCTTCAGAAGATAATGGTCTTCTTTTTCATAATATTCGAGGCTGTTGTTTACGTGATGATGCAGGGGCTTCAGGCCGCCCCAGGATTTGCATGGCTCGTAATACTTCAACTTATCCTCGGCGGACTTGCGATTTATTACATGGACGATTTAATGACAAAATGGGGGCTTGGTTCAGGTGTCAGTTTGTTCATAGCAGCGGGAGTTTCATGGAGACTCATAACAAGCTCGTTGCAGTTTATTGATCAACAAGGAAGAAACTGCCTTCTGAATTTCTCAACAGTTCCATGCTCGGGAAAGATCCTTGTCCTGATACAATCAATTATAACAAGGCAAAATGTTGAACTTTTGTCAGCCGCTGCAGCAATTGCCGTAACAATAGGGATTTTCCTTTTGGTTGTCTGGGCACAGAGCCTCAGAGTTGAGATTCCTCTTTCATTCGGGCGAATAAGAGGGTACACTGTAAAACAACCTTTGTCTTTCTTTTATGCCTCTGTTATTCCAGTTATTCTTACAGCAGCCCTGGTAGCAAATGTCCAGTTGTTCGGGGGAATATTTGAAAATGCTGCGACCGTGTGTGCAGCGGGGGGAGCGTGCAGCGGGCTTGCTCAGTTTGCATCTCATCTTACTTTTCTGGGGCACTTTGTGCAGGGACAGCCTGTTTCAGGATTTGCATTCTGGATCGGCTCAACGAATATTCTTGATTTGCTGATAAGGGGGGGATTCCTTCCACAATATATCCTACAGGGATTCGTACATGCTCTCTTCTTCATGTTATTCTCGACGCTGTTCGCGGTCTTCTGGGTAAAGACCTCTCAGATGGATGCAAAATCCCAGGCGCATAAGATATCCGCTTCCGGACTGCAGGTTGCGGGATTCAGGCAGGATGAAAGAGTTTTGGAGACGATACTTGACAGGTACATAATGCCTCTCACAGTAATGGGCGGGCTTGCGATCGGATTGCTTGCGGCTATAACTGATCTTATGGGGGCATTGGTCTCTGGAACCTCAATTCTTCTTGTAATCATGATAACAAACCAGTTCTATCAGAACATCGCTCAACAGCACCCGGAAGTTATCAATCCCTCTTTGGGGAAATTTGTAAATAAATAATAATTTAAACTATTCAAAATAGATAATAAAATGAACAAAGAAGGAAGTTTTATGCCTCTCGTCCTGATAATGGGCTTATCAATTATTATTGTATCCTTCTGGGACAAAATACCCTATCTTAAATCTTCTGTGGATTTTATTCTCAATCCAAGCGCAGGATGGCTTCTCAACTGGAATGCGACTCTCGGAATGTTCCTCATTGTGTTTGTAATCTCCTTTTTGACGATTCTCGTCCAGAAATATGCAACAGATCAGAAAACGCTCAGAGAACTCAGAAATGAACAAAAGATCATGCAAGAAGAGATGAAGAAAGTGAGAAATGATCCTGAAAAATTCATGGAACTCCAGAAAAAGCAGATGGAATCTGTCCAGCACACTTTCACAAAGACATTGAAGCTTAATACCAGGCCGCTCTTATTCACAGGAGTTCCATTCATACTTTTATTCAGGTGGTTCAATGATTACTTCATTGCCAATCCCATAAACTTCCTCGGATTTTTGCCTTGGTTCTGGTTTTATCTGATTTTCACCCTGATATTCAGCGCTATTCTCAGAAAGGCAATGAACGTGGTGTGAAATGGAAAACCAGGAAGTAATATTCAGGCTTGGTATGATGGAACAACAGATGCAGCAGCTTCAGCAGCAATTTGAAGCAGTTGAAAAAGGCATAGCTGAACTCAATTCCCTCCGAGAAGGATTAAACGAGATAAATGGTTCAGAAGGCAAAGAAATTTTTGCACGAATCGGGCGGGGAATTTATGCGAAGGCAAAAATCACATCTGAAGAATTGATGGTGAATGTCGGAGAGAATAATCTTGTAAATAAAAGCGTGGCAGATACACGGGGCCTGATTGAAGAGCAGATAAAAAGGCTGCATGATGTCCGGCAGGAACTTGAAAACAACATTGACGAGACAAATAATGAACTTCTTGCTCTAATGAAAGAATATGAAGGGCAAAAAAAAGATTAATTGCCAAAATTTAAAAATTCAAATAGCCTCAACACGGAATGTTAGAATCCCTTATTAATCCAAAGAAAGCGGAACGAAGACCATGGGAAATGTTTTTTATCGGCCTCATTTATGCTTCTCTTTCCCTTCTTCTTGTTCATTGGTTCTTTTCAGGAGACCAGATACTCTCCCAATATTCAGGAATAATCGTGGTGACTTTTTGTGTAATGTTCTCTCTGCCGTTTATGTACTTTATAATCAAGCGCGAAGAAAGGAATGATGAGGAAGAATCAGGCAGCATATGGAGAATTCACAAAGATGCAATTTACGCGCTGATGTGGCTGTTCCTGGGATTTATTCTTGCATTTTCATTTTGGTATATTGCCCTTCATGATAACAATCTTCTCAATGCTCAGATAGGAACATATTGCGCGATAAACAGCCCAGGAAATGTAAGCGGATGCATAACCGAGTACATCTCGGGAACCCAGATAGCGACCGGCGCCGCAAGCTCCGGAACAATGCAATTTCTTTCTATTTTTGAGAATAATCTGCTTGTAATGATGTTCACTTTAGTTTTCTCGCTTGTGTTTGGCGCAGGTGCGATCTTTATACTCGCGTGGAACGCGAGCGTAATCTCTGCAAGTATTGGGGTTTTCACGAGGTATAATCTGGTGGATATCCCCCTGGGATTAGCAAGATACATGATTCACGGATTTCCCGAGATAGCCTCTTATTTTATTGCTGCACTTGCAGGGGGAATCTTTGGGGTGGGAATCGCAAGGCATGGGATAAAAAACAGGATGTTCCTCAAGGTAGCAAGACATGTGATCCTTCTGATACTTGTTGCAATTGCGCTTCTTGTCATTGCAGGCCTCATGGAAGTTTACCTGACTCCACTTCTGTTTCATTAAGTTTAAAAGCGAAAAAAGATTTTTTCATGGATGGTAAGCGTATGGCTATTTGGAACGGTCCTTGTTAGTTTTTTTGTTACTCTCTTTATAATGCCCTTTTGGATAAGAAAGGCAAAACAGATTGGGCTAGTCTGGGAAAATATGAATAAGTTCAATAAAGAAAAGAATATGGCTGGTTCCGGAGGGACTATAGCTGTTCTTGGCACGCTTATAGGTATTTTTGTATATATCGCAATACAGACGTTCGTCTTCAAAAGTTCAGACGGAGTTATAACAGAAATTTTTGCAATAGTTAGCTCATTATTTTTAGTCGCGGGCATCGGATTGATTGATGATTTATTCGGTTGGCAAAGGGGGGGCATGTCAATTCGCTCCAGGTTAATCCTTGTCCTTTTTGCGGCCATACCGTTGATGGTGATAAATGCGGGAAATTCGAGCATTGCCGGAATCAATCTCGGACTTTTGTATCCTCTGATAATAATACCGCTTGGGGTTGTGGGGGCCACAACAACATATAACTTTCTAGCAGGATATAATGGACTTGAGGCAAGACAGGGAATATTGATCCTTGGGGCACTTGCGCTTGCATCTTACTTGCAGGGCAATAGCTGGCTCAGCCTTATCGCATTAATAATGGTTGCGTCCCTGGTTGCATTTTATGTATTCAATAAATATCCTGCAAAAGTCCTCCCGGGAGATGTTATGACTTATTCAATCGGCATAATGATTGCAGCAATAGCAATTTTGGGGAATTTAGAGCTCGTCGCTGTTTTGTTCTTCATACCTTACATCATTGAAACTATTCTAAAGGCGAGGGGCGGTCTGAAAAAATACAGCTTCGGAAAACCAAATCCGGATGGGAGTTTGGATCTTTTGTATGATAAATTCTATGGGCTGGAACACATAGCACTCTATGTTCTAAAAAAGATAAAACCGAGCCACAAAGTTTATGAGAAAGATGTTGTGAATCTGATTAATGGATTTCAAATCGTGATTATCTTACTTGTCTTATTATTTATGCATATCATCTAAAATGGATTCAATACCAAAGAAAATTGCCCTTTTCCACCCTTGGATAAAAAGTAAGGGCGGGGCAGAGAGAGTTATCCTTGAATTGCTCAAAAAATCCAGACATAACATTGATATATATACATGGGCTTATGACAGAGAAAATACTTTTCAGGAATTTGAGAATTACAAGATAAATGTTATTTCACCCTTGCTTGGAAAGAAGATGTCGCGGTTTTATATTCTTCGGGGATTATTTCTTCCATTGAGCATCTTAAAAAAGATTCCATTGTCAAGATATGACAAGTTATTAATATCCACCTCTGGAATAGCAGAATTCTTAACATTCAGAAATTACAAAAGGGGCAGAACCTATGCTTATGTCCACACCCCACTCAGAGAAGCAAGTGATAAAATAGTAAAGTGGAATCTTGAAAACCGTTATTCTCAGAAGCCCCTTAGCAAATATCTTTATTTGATAGCTGTAAAGACTTACAAAATCTTTGAAAAGATTGCCTGGAAACGGCTGGATGTTGTCATATTCAATTCTAAGTTAAGCAAATCAAGGGCAGAGGAAAGGAATCTCATTATCAATAAAGAATCGCATGTCGTTTATCCCCCTCTGAGTTTATCCGAGTTTAAGACGGGGGAAGACAAGAAATATTTCTTGTATGTATCCCGATTAAATCCTCCGAAAAGGCAGGATGTTCTGATTGAAGCTTGGAAGATATTTTCAGAGAAACATAAAGAGTTTAAACTTGTAATTATCGGAACACCTGAAAATGAAAGATATTATCGAGAGCTCTTGAAATCTTCTGCAGGCATAAGGTCAATAGAAGTTAAACCATACGTGTCCGATAAGGATTTAAGGACGCTGTATTCACACTGTACTGCCGGACTTTTCATCGGTTATCAGGAGGATTTTGGAATTGTTCCCTTAGAGATATTATCTTCAGGGAAGCCCCTCATTGCAGTGGATGAGGGGGGATATGTTGAATTAGTGAAGAACCATCCCCATTTCCATGCAATAAAAGAGAGACATACCAGAGAAGAGATGATTCGAGAAATTGCAACTGAACTTGAATCATTTCTGAAGAAGAGATTTCCTAAGAAAGTTGAAAAGATAAAAGTTAAGAGTTTCATAAATGAGATGGATCAAATTTTGGGAAAATGACATCAAGAAATAAGAAATTGCCTTTGGTATGCATCATAATCCTTAATCTTAATGGGAAAAGTTTTACTGAGAATTGTTTGAACTCCATACAAGAAAACACAGCCTATAAGCAGTATCGCACCATCGTAGTTGATAATAACTCCACGGATGGTTCGCGGGAGATGATAAAATCCAGATTTAAATGGGTGAATCTGATAGAGAATACGGAAAACAGGGGATTTTCCGGAGGAAACAATGACGGAATATCGTGGGCTATCAAGAGATATAATCCGGACTACTTTTATCTGCTTAACAATGATACTTTGGTAATGGATGGGTGGCTTAGCGAAGCGATAAAAACTGCGGAACATGATAGCAAGATAGGTATTGTCGGGAGCAAGCAGTTTAATTTTGATAAGGAACCAACAATAAGTGCTGGTTGGATTAAAACGACAGGTGTAAAGTACTATTATGGTGATGAAGACAGGGAGGTTAGTTGGGTGTCCGGCGCAGGATTTTTAATAAAAAAAGAGGCAATAATGAAGATTGGCCTATTCGATGAGATGTATAATCCAGCATATTATGAAGAGACTGATTTTGAAAGAAGGGCCATAATGGCCGGGTTTAAGATCTTTCATTCAATTAAATCTGTTTTCCTGCATGCCGGAGGCGGCACGACAAAAAATGAGAAGCAAAAAGATTATAATGTAATCTTCTACCGGAATAGAGCCCGATTTTTCTCCAAATACAATCCTGTAGGATTAATCTTTCGGTTTTTTACAGATATTATAAGAGCTGGGGGCCGGATAATCTGGATCGATTTAGTCAGATCTTATTTCTTGGGAATAAAAGACAGAAATAAAAATGAAATAAAATATCCTTATAACCTAGAAAAGAATGAAACCGATTAAAGTTTACTTGCAGTATCCCTGGAAATTCCCAGATTCCCCCTACTATAAGTCTCTTGTAGAAAATCCTCCGAAGGGAGTTGAATTCTTAAATGCAGTCAAGGGCGGCGGAGCAATAACAAATAAGCATATGTTTAAAATTTCGGGAATAGCAAAAAGACTCATCCGGCTTGGATTTAAGATTGTTTATCCTTCAATCCCGAATGCCCATTATCCGCGTAAGGGAGATTATGATCTGATTCATTGCGCTCATTGCCTTTCCATAAGCAAAGATAAACCATGGGTTGCAGACATAGAGATGAATACTTCGATGTTTTTGACGGGTAGAATTGGCAAATTGGGCGAAAGAAAAATAAGGAATTTAGTAATGGATAGCAAGTGTAAGAAGTTATTACCTTGGACAGAATATGCAAAACAGGGGATACTGGATGTTTTTCCTGAGTTCGGGAAGAAATTGGAAGTAGTATATCCCGCAATACCTGCAAGAAAGAATCTTAAAAAAAGCAGTAATAAAAGACTAAGAATACTTTTCGTTGCAAGATACTTTGACATAAAGGGAGGTCTTATAGCCTTGGAAATTCTTGAAAGGCTAAGGGCAAAATATGGGGTTGAGGGAATCATTGTATCTGTCGTCCCTGATGAAATAAAATTAAGATACCCTCATCTGAAGATTTATAATCTTATGCCGCAGCAAGAATTATTTCAGCTTATGGAATCTTCTGATCTTTTTCTATACCCCGGATCCTATGATACCTTTGGGTTTGCTCTTCTTGAAGCTATGAGTTTTGGCCTTCCAATACTGACCATAATTACTCCAAATTCCGCGAGCAGAAAAGAAATTGTCTCTGCCGGAAAAACAGGAGAATATATAGAACTGGATAAAAATCTCTCCGGAACATCAATAGGAGAATATGAAGAGAGAGCAATTTCTGAGATAATGAAGAAGGCCGAATTATTTATTAAAAACAGGAAGAGAATTGAAGTGATGAAAAAACAATGCCTTAAAGAAATCTCTTCCGGAAGATTCTCACTCGTCAAAAGGAATAAACAGTTACGGAGGATATATGAAGAAGCAATCAGGCAAAGATAAGGAAATAGAAGTCTCATTCATAATTGTAAATTATAATGGCGGGGAGACTCTTGAGAGAGCCATCAGATCAATAAAGGAGCAGAATTTTTCCGAAGACAAACGGGAGATAATACTTGTAGATAATAATTCCGGAGATGGAAGCGCGGATGAATTTGCAGATGATAAAAGTATTACACTAATACGGTCGGATGAGAATCTTGGTTTTGCAGGAGGAAATAATCTGGGGATTGACAAAAGCTCCGGAAAATATCTTGCATTGATAAATAATGATGTTCTTCTGGATAGAGATTGGACAAGAAAGATAGTCTCCAAGATGAACAGTGATTACAAGATAGGTATTATTGGAAATGAGATATTTCTAAGAGACACAGGCATTGTCTGGCATGGGGGGGCAAAAATCTTCTTTCCAGGCTTTGTGAAACATCTAAATATAAAAAAAGAAAGTGAAATGAACTTCGTAAACTTTGCTTCGGTAATGATAAGAAGAGACGCAAATGTAAGATTCGATGAGAATTTCTTTATGTACTATGAAGACGTAGATTACTGCAGGCAAATAATGAAAAAGGGTCTGAAGATTGTCTACATGCCTGAAGCAAAATCTTACCACTTCATAAAACCAAGGAGGGCATCAGCTGCTGAAGAGTATTATATCAACCGGAAT
>JAGWGZ010000018.1 GCA_028867075.1 Nanobdellota archaeon
TATTCCAGCCCCATGCTCCTTGAAATTTCTTTCATGTGGAGCTCGTGCATTCTTCGCAAAAAGGCCTGCTTGTCTTCAATTCTGATTAAATCGCTGTAACCCTGGATTATGAGGTTTCCTGCGAATGGGCTTGGAATCAAGGTGTTTATGAATTTTATCTTTACTTTTCCATCATTTATCCATTTAATAACGAGCTTCGCATTCTCAATGTCCATCAAATCTTCCAAAACCTCGCGTCGCGCTTCCCTCAGAATAGGGAATTCATTTGTTATTTTCTTTACAGCATGAAGAAGAAAATGCGATTTCATCTGTTGCTTGCCGACTGTTTTGCTGTTTCCCTTATAATTTCTCAGAATCATCAATGAGCGCGTTGCGCAGTGTCTAAAACGGCGGGCCAAAACATCTGTCTTCTCAATCGCTTCTTTCAAAACTTCATCCAGCTTTTCCGGAGTCAGGTAATTCAGGGCCTTTTCAACATTCAGCTTTTCTCCAGCCAAATAAAATCCGTTATCATTGATTCCGACTTCAACATCTCTTTCCCCTGCTTTTCCGACAAGGAAACCAAATGCCCTTGAGAGAGCGTCATTTACACGCCTTCCATACATTGAGTGGAAAATAAGATAGCTCTTCTCTCCTTTATAGCGCTCAACAATCATCAGCTTTTCATGGGGAATACCGATGAACTTGTGCTGCTCATAAAAATAATCATAAACCTTTTTCGCAGTTTCTTCAGGAACGTACAAATATTCCCTGATGAAATCCTCAATCTCTTTCCTTTCTTTTTTCGCTGAGAATTTTTCATGCATCAGCAAACGAAACTTGTTTATTTCCAAGCCGGAGTCAAACGAAAGGGGCAGCATTTCTGAAAACCATGACGGAATTGTGGGGGATAATTGTTCTGCAGAATTAACATAAAGATTCATCCCCCTTGAATATGAGAACTGATATTTCCTGCCTCCCAGCACAAAAACATCTCCTTTCTTCATTCGCTCCATGAAACCTTCGTCAATAAAACCCAATTGCTCCTGCGTTTTTGCGAGCTTTACTGTTATGAAAGACTCATCGGGAATCGTTCCAAGGTTAGTCATATAAAGAACACGGGCCATTTTTCCCCTCTTCCCAATCTGCTTTGTCGTCTCGTCATACCATATCTTTCCGTAAACGTGGTTCTTTTCCAGATCATATTCTCCCGCAAGATAGCTTATAATGTCAAAGAAATCTTTTCTTTCAAGATTTGCATAGCAATAACTCCGCTTTATCGTCCTGAAAAGTTCCTCAACACCCCAGACTTTGTAAATCGCCATGCCGTAAATCTGCTGTGCGAGGACATCAAGGCAGTTTTTTGGAAAGCGGATTTTGTTGATTTTTCTTTCAACCATCTCTTTTTGGATTACAGAGCATTCAACAAGGTCATCCCTGTCTGTCACGATAAACCGGCCTTTTGCGACTTCCTGGAATTTATGCCCAGCACGCCCAAGCCTTTGCAACGCCCGCGCGGAAGATTTAGGCGAGCCAATCATTATAACCAAATCAATGTAACCAATGTCAATTCCGAGTTCCAAACTTGTAGAGCAAACCACGACTTTTAATTCCCCGTTTCGCAATCTCTCCTCGACATCAAACCTATGGGATTTTGATAATGATGAGTGGTGCGCTGCTATGTTGCTGTCCCCGTATTCTGTCGGGAATTTTTCCTTCAGCGTATTAACAATCCTCTCTGTCGCTGAGCGCGTGTTGGTGAAGATAAGGGTTGTTTTATGCTCGCGTATCAGCTTTCCGAGCAGGTCGTACATTGAATGGAAAATGTTTTGATCCTCAATCAGATTATTTGTAGGCGTGAGAACAGCTATATCCAATTTTTTAGCCATGGGCACACGGCAAATCAAAACTTCGCGCTCTTTTTCCTCGCCGACAAGATACCTTGCGACTTCTTCCATCGGCTCTATTGTTGCTGACAAACCTATTTTTGTAGGCCAGATATTGCTTATTTCATTCAGGCGTTCCATTGTAAGGTTCAGATAAGTTCCTCTTTTATTGTCAAACGCGTGGATTTCATCTATGATGCAGAACTCAACAGCTTTCATGTATTCAACGAACTTCGGGCTTGTGAGAACAATTGCAAGAGATTCAGGAGTCGTAACTAAAATATGCGGCGCTTTTCTTGCCATCTTAGCTCTTTCAGAAGTTGTAGTGTCTCCTGTTCTTAATCCAACGCGGATTTCCTGCAGTTTTATTTTCTTCTTTTCAGCCAGCTCACGGATTTCGTTCAGGGGCTCAATAAGATTTTTGTGAATGTCATTGCTAAGAGCTTTCAGCGGGGAAGTGTAAACAGCATAAATCCTGTCTTCCAGGTCTCCTGTTTCAGCCTGCATGACAAGATAATTCAGAATAGAAAGAAAAGCTGTCAGGGTTTTTGTCCCTCCTGTCGGCGCTGAAATCAGGATGTCTTTCCTGTTCCAGATATTCAAGACTCCGTATTCCTGGGTTGGAGAAAATTCCTTGAATTTTGAGAAAAACCACTCCCTAACTAAAGGATGAAGTATCTTCTCTGTTTCTTTCGCTGAATTTTTCTGGGCTTCAATGATTGTTGTCATAGGAAATAACTTATTGGTTCATTTATAATTATTAGTTCCCCTGATAAAGAGGTGATGGCTATCTCCAATTATCTCTTTCTTTTCAATTATGCAAGGCGAGCGCTTATACCTACTTTACAAGGTTTTGTATAAGTTCAATGTGGTCAGCTACTTCTTTACCCTTCTTTGTCAGCTTTATCAGCTTTACTCGCCCCTTTTTCTCAAACAGAACCAGCCCTAATTTCTCAAGGGTCTGCAAAATCTTGACCGCGTGGCTGTACGTGCAGTCAACTTCTTTTGCAAGAATACTGCCATACCTCATCCTTGTATTCTTCTTCAAAAAGACCAGCATCAAGGCTGGCTTTCTCCTGAAAAAGATGTCAAAGTTATCTTTCATTTTGAGATATGTTTTTTAATGTATATATCCAGACAGTAGCGTCCTTTTAAATGTTTCTAAGATAAATCATTGAATCGGCTTCAGCAAGTTTTATTAAATAAAACCAGCTCAATTTCTTATGGAAAATCCTGATAGAAAGCAGAGAAAATCAAAGATTTTGGCAGTCGGAGACATTCATGGAGATACAAGATTTACAGAGAGGCTTGCTGAGACGGCAAAAAGAGAAAATGTTGATTTAGTCCTGCTGGCAGGCGATTTGCTTATTTCTGATGAACATTTTGAAGGGGTCATAGGGCCTTTTGCGAGAGCAGGAAAGCAGGTTCTTCTCGTTCCAGGGAATCATGAAGCATTTGCAACAATTGATTTTCTTGCAGAGCTTTACAGCAATGCAAAGAATATTCATGGAGGATATTTCATAAGTTCTGATTTGGGCGTTTTTGGGGTCGGGGGCGCAGGACTTTCAGGGCTTGACCCTTTGACAGAGTCGGGAATCTTTTATCTTTTGAAAAGAGGGCATGAAAAAATAAAACATGCTAAAAGGAAGATCATGCTGACACACATGCACCCTGGAGGCAGCAGGTCAGAATTCTCCGGCTTTCCCGGCAGCAGCGCCATAAGGAAAGCAATCGAATACTTCCAGCCGGATTTTGCAATTAACTCCCATATTCATGAAGCCAGCGGCATAGAAGAGAAGATAGGGAAAACAAGAGTGATTAATGTTTCCGGAAAGGAAAAATTGTTTGAGATTTAATAGAATTTTACCAGATTGCATGCTTCTCTTATGGACTTATAGAATTCTGTTTTAAAGTTTGCATCCGGGTTGAAAGAGACTCTGTATTGAATTCCCGTACCGTTAGTTATGAACGCGATAATGTCTTCATCCGAAAAATCCTTTTTCTTTCCGCTTCTGTCCACATAAACATTTTGCCCTACGACTTTAAAGCACATATTATTCAACCTCCACTCAAGAATGCTTTTTTGCTTTGCTGTTAAAAATATTGGTTCACCTCTATCAACCATTAACAAACGAATTTTTATGATTATATAAAAATTATTTTTGTATACTATCTATTTCACGTACAGATAAACATAACCCAAGCCATAACTTAATCTTTTCTTCGGCTTCCAGCGGGGAAATCGCCAGGTATCTGAAATGACTTCCGCTCCTTTATGAAGTTCTTTCTGGAGTTTTTTTTCAAGTTCAGACATGACATAGCTTATCTGGAAGGAAGTTATGATATCAAAACCACTGAAATCCTGTTTGAAGAAATTTTTCCAATGAATGAATGCTCTTTTTTGTAATCCAAGTCTTTTTATTCTTCTTCTTGACAACCAGACGAGGAGCGGGTTTATCTCATAACCGTGGGTTTCTGCGCCGCGCTTTGCAAATTCTATAACTATTTTTCCGTTGCCTGAACCAAGGTCAGCTACGCGGAACCTCCTGCGGGTTCTTGCCAATTCCAGCCGCCCGCCTTTCTTAATCCCGGCGAGTTCAACCATTTGCTTCAGCGCTTTGTTTGAAATTGGCTGAAATGGCGCTCCGAAAAACAGAGATGAAATCCAGGTGAAGAATATTAAGAGCAGCAGAACCAGCAAGATTGAATAGATCACCATCTATCTAGATAAATTCAGAGGTATTTTAAATTTCCTCTTGCTTCAAGAACCGAGCCATAGCCTTTCCTTTTCATTATTGATTCAAATTCTTCATTTATCCTTCTAAAACAGTGTATGCCTTCTTTTTCAAATACGGTGCCGATTTGCACTGCATCAGCTCCCGCGAGGAGAAATTCAAACGCGTCTGTGCCTGAATTTATTCCGCCGACCCCAAAGATTGAAATTCTGTTTCCAAGCAACTCGCGAAATATCTTTACATTCGCGAGGGCTATATTTTTTATGTATCCCCCTGAAAGTCCTCCCAGCCCGCTCTTTGGTTTTATTAGAGGAGTTTCATTTTCAGGGTCAATTGCAAGAGTGTTTCCTACGGAGTTTATGCAGGTTATAAAAGAGATATTATGACTCTTTATTATGTCGGCAATTTTTTTGAAATGAGCCAAATCGTAATATGGCGGGAGTTTTATTCCAATAGGTTTATATCCAAGATTTGAAATGCTGCCAAGAAGCTCGTCTGCCGCGTTGAAGTCATATGCTATCTGCGGTTTTCCTTCAAGGTTGGGGCAGCTTAGGTTCACTTCGATCAGATTTACATCACTATTTTGGAAGGCACGTACAATCTTAGGGAAATCATCGGGAGATAGGCCCGCAACACTCGCAATTATCGGCTTTCTGTATTTTTTCAGTTCTGCTGCAATCCGTATGTATTCTTTATATCCGAGATTCGGAAGCCCCATGCTTTGTATTGCTCCAAAGGGAAGGCGCATGTACCTCGGTTCTTCGTTTCCGGAGCGAGGTTCAGGAGTGCATGATTTCATAACTATCGCGGCAGAGTTTGATTCTGCTATCGCCTTAAGTTCTTCGTAAGCCACATCTTTAATTCCAGACGCATTGCATACATAAGAATTAAGTTCCGCATTCGCCACTTTTGTCTTCATTTATCTTTAAATCATCAAAACCTTTTAAGAATTATTGTGTTTTCCAGCTTTAACAGCATAGCAAGGTTAAAAAATAGGCTTTTTATATTAAAGGCATGCCACGAAGACAGCCGAAGACGCGCGCAGAAACAACTGCAGAGGAATATTTTCCCGTGAGTTCATATGACCTGAAGCATACTGTGGAGAAGATTTATGCTAAGGAAAGCCCCAAGCAGGAAGTTAAGCAGGCGAAGTCAGCGGGGAGAACCAGAAAAAAAGCCGTGAAAAAGAGCGTGAAGCCGGCGTCGAGGGCCAATAGAATAAATTTTGAGCCGCAGAAAATAAATCTTAAAAAAGAAGGATATGAGCTGGTTATAACTGAGAAGCCGCAGGCAGCCGCAAAGATTGCTTCTTCTCTTGGAAAATCAATTTCAAGAAACTACGGCGGAGTTTCTTATTATGAGGTTGACCGGCATGGTAAAAAGATTCTTGTAGCCTGCGCAGTTGGGCATTTATTCACGCTGATGCAAAAGATTTCAGGCTCGCAGGTTCCTGTTTTTGACCTGCAATGGGTGCCGAATTATCTCGCGAGAAAAAAGGATTTCACGAAAAGATATTATGATACTATCCTGAAGCTTGCGAAAAGCGCCGGCAGCGTTACGATCGCCACAGACTATGACATAGAAGGAGAGGTTATAGGGCTGAACATTGTAAGATATCTCTGCGGGCAGGAAGATGCAAACAGGATGAAGTTTTCAACACTGACCTCCTCGGAGCTAAACAGCGCTTATGAAAAAAAATCCGCGAGCCTGAACTGGGGGCAGGCAATTGCAGGCGAGACAAGGCATTATCTTGACTGGATTTACGGAATTAATCTCTCACGGGCACTGATGGATGCGATAAAAACGACCGGCGCGTTTAAGATTATGTCAATTGGGAGAGTTCAGGGGCCGACCCTGAATATAATTGTACAAAAAGAGAGGCAGATTCATGAATTCAAACCGCAGAAATATTGGCAGGTCTTTATACGGGTTAAAAATTCCCATGAACTTGAATTGAAGTATGACAGGGATATTTTCAACAAGAAAGAGCTTGAAAAGTTTGAAAACCTGAAAGGAGAGAAAATTTTGCTCAACACCCTGAAAAAAAGCCAGGCTCTGCCTCCTAATCCGCCTTTCAATCTCACTGTCTTACAGACAGAATCTTACCGGCTTTTCGGATTTGTTCCTTCAAGGACATTGCAGATAGCGCAGTCTCTTTATCTTGGGGGTTTGATATCATATCCCAGGACATCGAGCCAGAAACTTCCGATTTCTATTGAGTATAAATCCATTCTCAGGAAACTTGCCGAGAGATATAAAGCTTCAAAGCTGATCACAAGAGAGAAGCCTGTTGAAGGCGCAAAAAGCGACCCGGCACATCCGTCAATTTATCCGACAGGAGAGAACCTTGAGAGCATTGGAGCGCTTGGGAGCGATGAGACTAAAGTTTATGACCTAATTGTGCGAAGATTCCTTGCACTCTTTTGTGATGATGCTGTAATTGACAAGAAAGTGATATCAGGAAATATTGACGGGCTGCGATTTTCAACCTCAGGCTCTTCCGTGAAAAGAAAAGGGTGGATGGAGATTTATCCGATTAAGATTGATGAGAAAGAAATTCCCGATGCAAACGGCGAGTTCGAGATTATTAAAGTCTGGAATGAGGAAAAGGAGACACAGCCGCCTAAAAGATTCTCGCCGGCTTCTATCGTTACAGAACTTGAGAAAAGAAATCTCGGGACCAAGGCGACAAGGGCAGCAATTCTGGAGACTCTTTATGACAGAAGCTACATACAGAACAACAGGAGCATTGAAGCAACGCCCCTTGGAATGTCTCTCGTTTCCACGCTGGAAAGATACTCTCCAATCATAATTGACGAAAAACTGACAAGGCAGTTTGAGAAAGAGATGGACATGATACAAGGATTGCATAAGGGACTTGCTGAAAAGGAGAAGAAAATAATAGATGAAGCAGAAGTTTCAATAAACAGGATAATAGAGCATTTTGATAAAAATAAAAGAGAGATAGGAAAAGAACTTTTGGATGCTAATCTTGATTTGAGGGAGCAGCAGAAGCGGGAGAACATCCTGAACAAGTGCCCAAAGTGCGGACAGGGAAACCTTGCTATTATGTATTCAAAGAAGAACAACCGATATTTCGTGGCATGCAACAAGTATCCTGAATGCAGAAACACGTATTCGCTTCCTCCAAACGGGATAATAAAAAGAACAGACAAGATTTGCGAGGAATGCAACTGGCCTATGCTGATGAGGCTTTCAAAGGGCAAGCGTCCATGGATTTTCTGCTTCAATCCGGATTGCATAACTAACAGGAAAAGGGTTGAAGAATATCAGAAGAGGAAGGAAGAGGGAATTTAAAATGAAAAAAGAAAATATCTCTTTTTCTTCGGATGGAATCAGGGCGACCAGAAAAGATTTGGATGAGACCAGCCGTATATCCGAAGATTATTTTGGGACCCAAAATGATCCCGAGCAAATGGCCGTGGATTCTAATACCAAGAAGTGGGTTGAAGAAAATGTTTTAGATTACCTTAATGTTATAAAAAATGATCAGGATGTAATCGGTTATGCTTTCTTGTTACCATGTAATAGGACCTTAATGAATGAGTTTGTTTCAAGGCAAATAAATGAGGCGGACTTATTTAAAAGGATTAAAAAGATTAAAAATATAGGTGATAATATTCCTGAGACTCTTTATTTATGTGCCTCTGTAATTAAGAATGGATTTAGACATAAGGGTTTAGCTACAGAAGCCTTTGTTAAAATGATAAACAAAATAACTGAAAATGGGAGATACAGGCCAATATTATTCGCTTGGGCTTATTCTAAAAAGGGTGGAAAGTTAGTTAATAAGATA
>JAGWGZ010000004.1 GCA_028867075.1 Nanobdellota archaeon
TCTTATAGCCTCAAAAAATCCACCACTTGCGCTATTTGCATTTGTGGGAGAATTTGCAACTGCTGTAGAATTATAATCTCCTAATGCTCCATACAGAACTATTGATGTCAATCCGTTATTTTTTGTTTTATTAACTGTAAAATTAAATTTGTTATCTGAACCTGTTTGAATTATTGCAGGACTTGTTCCACTTGTTAAAAGTTTTCCGTCAATAAGGGGAGTCACAATATCATCTGCAGGAATTGCAATGGGAGTTCCGCTTGAATTATTATAAACTGCAACAACCCCTGGAAGAGGGGTAGAGACGTTTGTATCATCCTCAACACTACAAATTGCACCAGAAAAATCCGGCTTATTATAATCTGTAAATGTTGCATTTTGTGAGGACGAATTTCCCTTGCTGTCCGTTACTGTTACTGTGAACGGATCAGTTTCATCTTGAGTTGTTGAATGGGCTGTTCCGGTTATCAAACCGCTTGATGACATTGACAGCCCTGATGGAACATTTTTAGAAGAATATGTAAGTGCCCCAGAACCACCGCTAGCCTGAACCTGATAGCTAACCGGATCCCCTTCATTCTCTGAAAAGTCTATTGAACTAACCACTATGCTGGAACTTGATGGGTCGCTTGGAGTTGTTGTCTGTTCTGTGGTTGTGGTCTTCGGCGGAATAGGGTTAAATGGGGGAGGACATCCTGTTAATATACCAAAACCCGCAACAGAAAGAAGCAAGGCCCCAAGAGTTCTTCTGAATCTTCCTCTCTTTCCATACTTCTGATTATTGGAAATGTACTTTTCCTGATAGCTATTTCCGGCCTTTTTCACCATAATTATAAGAGGGTTTCCTATTTATAAAACTTGTGAATCTGTAGTTACTAATAAGGAGGGACAAAAAAGAATTTACTTATCTATCTAAAGATTATTCTTCTTGGGACAGCTTTATGAATACTTTTTTTGGGTATAATTCCCGCCCTATTTTCTAGATAAAATAAGAAATTGATTTAACTTCTCTGCAAATTCATATGCTTCAGTTTTGTCTATTAATATCTTATGTTTGGCCTCGTAAACTTCGGGTTTATAAAACTCTAAATTTCTTTTGGTTACTTGTTTGGTATCCGAGCTGCCATTCCAATTTTCTGTAACAGGAAAGCCCAATTCTTTTAATTTTAGATCCCAAGTGCAATCAACTTTGACCCATTTTCCACCAACTTTTACTTCTATAATGCTGTGGGGCCAGACAGTTCCAGATTTTTTTAGAATCTTTATCATGCTCTCTGGAAGTGGAAGATCTCTCCAGTCAAATATTACCTTGACAAGATGGACTTCGAATCCTTCTTTCTCTAGCAGGTTCTTTAAGATATAAGATTTATGCCTACAGTCTCCACAGGAGATATTTTCATTCAATGCTGTCTCGTCGAATTTACAAACTTTATAAGGAATGCTCTGCACCTTCTCAAATAAATTAACAATTACAGGCTTCATACATTCCTAAAACTTACAAATCTTTATAAATTAATTTATCCCGTTAGGTGCATGAAAGCCCCAACAAAGCTTAGAGCATCTGCGTTAATATTCATAGATAAGAAAGTTGTAATAACTAAACATGATGTTCCGGATTATGGGGTTTATTATTTGCTTCCTGGAGGGGGCGTGGAACTTGGAGAAAGTCCGGAGGAAGCACTTAGGCGCGAAGTTAAGGAAGAGTGTGGCATCGAGATAGATATAAAGAGGTTGGTTTATTACAAAAGCGGTTATACTGACCAAGAGAATTACCTTGATTTGATATTTTTATGTGAAGCTAAAGGGAGAGATATGATTGCAAAAGACCCTGATGGAAATGTCAAAGAAATAGAGACTGCTTCTCCTGATAGATTAAGAGAAATTCGATTTTTTCCAAAACAGATTGTTAAATTCAATCTAAGCGATATTCCTCAAGAAGCTACGTTTCTTGGGAAATTCAAGTATCCTGAAGATTAGTATAGCTTTGTTTGAGATTTCTATTCATTTTAAGAAGTATAGTCTCTAATTACTCTTTTATTATAAAGTAGTAACAATAGAAACCTTTTTAAGAAAAGTTGGCACTTCTTCTATATGGGTTATAGGGAACTGACGGAGAAGGTAATGTCTGGAGAATACCTAGATAAAAGCGAGATTATTGAGATAGTAAGTTTAATCAAAAACAGTTCTCTTTCGGACTTAGAGTTTGTTGCAATTCTCACAGCAATGCAAACCCGAGATCAACTAAAAGGTATATCTGTTGAAGAGTATAAAAATTTTGTAGAAGCATTCAGAACAAACGAATGCCCGGACATTGATAATGCTTTGTGTAACTCTGGAACAGGAGGGGATAAGTTTGAAACTATAAATATAAGCACTATTGCATCTATTATTATAGCTAGCGGGGGGATTAATGTTCTTAAAAACGGATCCAAAGGTACCAGGGGCGGAAGAGGTTCCAAGGAAGCCTTTGAAGCTTTAGGGATAAATACATTGGAAGATATAGATCAGGTATTCGGTGAGGCAAGAAAAGTTGGTATTGGATACTATGATTTTTCAAAGATAGTCCCCATAAAGGGTAGAGCGGGAGTGAAGTCTCCTCTTAATCTTCTTGGCCCCTTGTGTAACCCAGTACATTTAAAATATAAGGTTATGGGATGTTCTAATAAAGATTTTTCTGAAAAAATAGAACCAATACTCGAGCAGGTTTGTGAAAATTATATGATAACCTATAATCCTTCTATAGATGAAATTTCTCTGTGTGAGCCAACCATTATCTCTGAAAGGAGAAATCAAGTGAGGTCTAAGTATACGTTCAATCCAATAGAGCATGGTTTTACAGAGGTTAAGTATTCCGAGATATTATCTCCAAAAGACGATGGGGAAAATGTAGAATTAATGCTTTCTGTGCTGGGAGGGAAAGAGGGGCCAGCAAGAGAAATAGTCTGTCTAAATGCAGGTGCTGGATTATACCTTGCCTCAAAGGCAAATTCCGTAAGGGAAGGGTATAAATTAGCTATGGCGCTGATTGACAGCAGAAAGGCCATGAGAAAGCTTATAGAATGGAGAGAGCAACAGAAAGATGGGGCAACTCACTGAGTTTAATGAGGTATACGAAAGACTGAGAGCCTCATCCAAGGACTGGAAGAGAATCTCGATAGTGAAGGAGAGTTTGAGTACAATTGTTAGAGATATTCTTAGGTATTTACCTTCCCCAAAGGCATTCAAATATATCGGATCTACTGAATCAGGTAGTATGACTAAGATGGGGAGAGATATAGACTGCCTTTTAGCTTTTGAACCTTATAGCTCAGACTTATTTAGAGAGTCCTTAATGAACCACGGTACCCTTGAGAATATGGTCTTTAGAAAGAGCGATGTTGTACCAGACATAGCAACCGCATTTTATGGGGGAGAGAAAATCGGGTTTATTGGAATTGAATACGGAAAAGATCCATTAAACGATCTCCAGGGAGATGTCTGGCTCCATCCTTCATTTAGTAGACAACATTTAGATCGAACTCAGGTAAGAGATGTTGTTCTAGGAAAAATATTATTTCACGTTCTTGGAATACCCAAAAAGCATTTTGGAGGAGGATTCACAATAGAACAGCTTATCTCGCAATATGGAAATTTTGAAAATTTGCTTAATGAATTTTCTCGATCCAAAAAGATTTATGTGGACTTTTCAACAAAATACCGAGGTCAAAGCAATCTTCTTGTGGTAACATATCCATTTTGTGGTCTAAAGAATCTTGCAGAGAGTTTTACTGCTGAAGAATTGCAAGTCATTTCTGATTATTCTAAGAGAATTCTAGACTCTCCGAAGTTATTTCTTGAAGATTCCGTGACCATGTTTAATAGAAATCTATGGTCTGAAAGAGCGAAAAAACTTGGTAGTAGTGAGGCTTTTTCTTCTCCAGATATATACCTTACTAGGAAAGAAAACAGGATAGTTAACAAACTTTTAAGAAAAATTTTACCTAGAAGAATCTTGGATTTAGGGTGTGCTAATGGCTATAGCACTATTGGAATGACTCGAGGTCTAGATTCTGAGATTATAGGATTAGATAATAACTCCGATGCTATCAGGTTCGCAAAGAGGTTTGCAAGAGAAAAGCACAATACCTCTTTCGTTATTGGGAATATGGACTCTCTTGACTTTGAAAATGGTTATTTCGACGTTGTAATTCTTAAAAGAGCATTAGAAAATATGACCTCAAGGGATTCTCAAAGTAGAGTTATTAACGAAGTTGGAAGAGTTCTTAAAGAAGGAGGAAAACTTTACTTGTTTGACGCTACTCAAGATAGTATTAATAAGATATCTGATTTAAGAGAAGCTTATGGACTCCCGGGTCTTACTCAACAGAACCACACCTATGTTCTCAGTGAGGAATTATTACTCAAGATTGTAAAGGATTCATTTTATTTAGAAAGGATAATAGACAAGACCTCTACTTATCATTTTATAACCCGAATCTTATACCCCCTTGCATTTCGCGTAATGGGAAAAGACATGGATAAACTAAGATTTGATACCTCCCTACACAGAATATCCTCATTTCTTCCCTCATTGGGGGGTCTTGGGTTATATAAACTATATCAATTCAGAAAAAATGAGTAGAGTAAAGTCTATAGGATTTGATGGCCTTAATAGTTCTGGAAAGGGAACTCAGATAAGACTTTTCGGGTATTTCCTTGAACAAGGGGGAATTCCAAGTATAATCCTTAGAGGAGATGGAACAAGATCTGGTCTCGGAAGAGAGGATTATGATCCCAGATCTGAATGGTGGAAAAGTAACTATGAATTCCTTCTTGATAAATCTGATAATCCCATTGAGAAATTGAATCTTCAATATCAACGGCTTGCAAGGGAGTACAGAATTGTAAGAAAAAGAGTAGAAAAGAGTTGGGGCAGGAGTGTGATAATTCTGGATAGGTCCTATGTTTCCAGATATTTTACTCTTAAGCAGTTTATTCCTCAAATTTCTATGGAAGCCTCTTTGAAGAGTTATAATCCAAAGAATGGTGAGTTCATACCTCCAATAATTCCTGATCGCACAATAATCCTCAAAGTTCCTAAGTCAAGTTTAATTGAAAGGTTGCTTAAGAAAGAGGATTTGAGATCTCCAAGAGGGAAAGCGGTAATTAATATAATCGAAAAGAATTACGATCTTTTCATGGAGATCTTATTGGAACTCGAAGGAAGAAAAGACATAGTCATCATTGATGGTGACCGAGACGAGAAAGATATTAATAATGAGATTATTAGATTCTATGAGCATGAAACGAAAGGTACTCTTCCTTGATATGGACGGGACACTCTACCCCATAGAGCAAGCATCTTTTTTATGTTCTCCTGTCCACGATCAGATAAGGGAAAGAACTATTAAGTATATCTGTGAGAAATCTGGGAAGAATTTAGAAGAGGCAAAAAAGATTTTTGAAAAACTTATGAAAGATTATCCGAAATGTTATAGCTTTGGACTTGAAGAGTGGTTTGGATTTAATCGAAAAGAGTATCTTGATTACTCTTGGAATATGGAAGCTTCAAAACTTATAAAACCTCAGCCTGAACTAAGATATCTGCTTAAAGATTTTTCTGAAAAATATGATATTTACTTGGTAAGTGATGCTCCCGGAATTTGGATAAAGAATGTAATTAATTTCCTTGGCATAGGCACCTTCCTTAAAGGTCAATTCAGTGGAACAGATTTGAACAAAAATAAGAAAGAGGGGCTCTTCCGGGAATTATTGATAAAAACCAGCTCGCCTCCCAGAGAGGCATATATGGTGGGAGACGAGGATGATATTGATATAATGCCGGCTAATAAAGAGGGGATAATAACAATTCATATCACCAAAGATAAGGGTTCTTCCGGCCATTATAAGGCAAATAACCTTAAAGAGGCAAGAGATATTCTGATGAGTAGTTAACTCTAAATCTATAATGCTCCAGTAAGATTTTTTCTCTGCCAAACCTCATTCCTTTAAGACAGGTGAGAAATTGGCATATGACTCTTAGAAATTTCCTTAATCTTTATAAATTTCCCCTGTTTATTTCCAAAATGGGCAAGAAGATTTTTGATTATTCCATCGGATCTGATGAGGCAACCGAGAGGCAGTTTAAGGAATGTTATTCCCAAAAATTCGTGCTTTCGGCAGCATTAATGCCTGATGCGCACCTTGGTTATGTGGCTCCGATTGGCGCTGTTTTAGTTACAAAAGATTACATCGTCCCGTCCTGGGTGGGGTTTGATATTGGCTGCGGCATGATCGCTGTAAAACTTGAAGGAAAGAACATTCTCGAAAAAATAAAAGAGAATAAAGACAGAGTTTATGAAATTGTTAAAACAGCAGTTCCGATGGGCCTTGGAAGGGCAAACAAGGGGCATGAAATTTCAGCAGACAGCAAAAGAAAATTTGAAGAGCTTCTTGGAAAGTTCCAAAAAGGGCCGCATGACAGGCAGGTGTATCAGTTCATAAAAAGCGTGGGTCTGCGTGACTTGGGGACGCTGGGCGCAGGGAATCACTTTCTTTCCCTGAATGAGGAAGAAAAACAAAAGAGCAGGGATTTTGCCTGGCTTATAATTCACTGCGGTTCCAGGGGCCTGGGGCATGAAGTTGCGAAGAGGTACATGATAAAATCTTCAGGGAGCAAAACTGAATTTGAAAAAACCCATCCCCTTAAAGCAAACTCTGAGACCGGAAAAGAATATTTGAATCTTCTTGATTTCGGGCTTGAATATTCCCTTTTGAACAGAATTGAAATAAGCAAAAGAGTTGCCAGATCATTAAGTTCCCTCTTCAATGAAGAAATAAAATCAAGATTTTGGGTGAATAAAACTCACAACCATGTAATATCCGAGAGCGGAAAATTTATTCATAGGAAAGGGGCCACTCCCGCAAAAAAAGGCGAGAAAGGAATAATTCCCGGGAACATGAGGGATGGCTCTTTTTTGGTCAGGGGGCTTGGGAACTCAAAATTCCTTAACTCTTCATCTCACGGTGCAGGAAGGGCAATGAGCAGGACGCAGGCAAAAAAAGAAATAACAATGGAGCAAATGAAAAAAGAAATGGACGGAATAAAAACAAACTTTGTGATTGATGAGGCCCCTGAAGCATACAAGAATATTTTTGAAGTCATGGAAAAGCAAAGGTCATCTGTAAAAATCATGAAGCATCTTGTCCCCCTGATTAATTGGCAGGAATCATCAGGGCATTCAAGAGATTACTGATCATTTCATCCAGCAAAAAATTTTCAGCTGCCTTGGATTGTACTGCTGGATTGTTGCGGTTATCAGGATTCCCTGCGAGTAAATGTCCTTTTTATCATTAAGATTTAGATTGCAATTGCTGTTGTACTTGCATATTTGTGAAATGCAGGTCATTGTGCCTGGGGTTAGTGCTGAAAGGGTTTTGTTAGTATATAGGGGAAATGCAGAATAAGTTGAGTTCACGGGGAGGCTGCTGTCGCTTATTGAGATTATCTCCCCTCTTAAGGTGTCATTCAGTTCCACGCTTCGTAGCATGTAAGCTTCATAATTATAAACCGCAGAACTTGATGTTTGTTGCGGAGCTTGCTGTTCAAGGACAATAAAAAGGACCGCCGCCACAAGCAGGATGGCAAAAAATGCCTCTATGATTCTTATCCATGCTTTCCTGTTCTTGTGCCAAAATATAAAATTGTCTACCATGCTCTTATAACTAGTGCCCCTGCCTGCAGGCTTCCATTCATATCCATATAAACCACAGGGAATAATTCCGAATAAACCGACGTCAAACTTGAGATGTTATCATTTGTTCCCACTGAAGTCTGATTCTGATAAGTAAAATTAAATCCAAAATTATCTGACGGTGCAACATCAAAATAATTCTTTACAGTATTGTAATTATTGTCATAATCTTTTATGAGACTGACCAGATTCACCTCAAGGGGAAATGCGGAGGAATAATTCACTTCCTGAAGAAGAGAGTAATATCCGTTTTGTTGATCTTGTTTGAGATTATTGCATCCATTCAGGTTATTCGGCGGAAGAGAAGGGTAGTAGGGAGAATAAACAGCATAAAAGGAACCTGTCAGGGCAGACCAATCAAACCATAAATCATTATCGGAAACATAAGCAGGAATAACATCGCCGTTAAGGTTCATGATTGTGACATTTGCTCCTATTCCCGCGGCCGTGAAAAAGTTGCTGAGGGATACGCATTTCTGGCTTTGTTGATCTATGTTAAAATAAACCTTTGTGAAATTCCCCGTAGCATTCCCGATTATCTTATAATATAATGGGCTAAGCAATGAATTCTTGTCCTGATGAGACGCGACTGTGGGTTGCAGGATTGCATAAAGAAAAACGATAAATCCGACAAAGATTATGAAAGAGATTATAACATCTATGTGTGAGCCCTTGCGATTTTCATGGAAAAGCGCTCCGGAGGACTTGTGAATCCCGAAGAAAAGTACCCTCTTTTGTTTCATAAACCATTTTATCTCGGCAAATATATAAAATTATCCGAAGAGCAGGTTTGCTCCTGTGGAAATAAGGAAAGAGAACAACATGAGCGCGAAAGAATGTTTTATTCCTGCCTTTACGCTTCCCTCTGACAATTTGCCTATTGTAAGCCCGCTGAACAATCCTTGAACCAAAAGCAGAAACAAGAATGCATTTGAAAGTTGTGAAGCCTGTATTGATGCACCGGAAGAGGCTGCTGATGCCCCGGCGCTCCCGCCAAGCAATCCGCCCAGGCCGCCCAACCCCCCCGCGCTGAAGCTTGAGATAAGGGGCAGAATCTTGAACTGCATGACCAGGATGATTACAATAAATATAAAGAATATAACATATCCCTGGACAACAAGTGTGGATGCTGCTGATTTCCTTTCTTTGCCGAGTTTGTCAGACATAGTGACTGCGGAAGCGACAGACTCCAGGATTCTTCCTATGTCCCCTCCTGCCCTTTCTGCCTCCCCTATGAGGGTGAGCGCCCGTGAAATTGTCTTGTTGTTTACATCATCCGAAAAAATCTTAAGGGCATTCTTCAGGGGAATTCCGAGGGAGATCTGGTTCGCGAGTTTTTTTATGTTCATGCTCAGCGCTCCATAGGGCTTGTCTCTTGAGTTGATTATACTTCTGTTTATCGGGGTTCCGCTTTTTACGCTTTCAACAAGGTCTCTTGCAAATTCAAGGAACATTTCTTCCTTTTCAACATCGGTTTTGTTTTCCTGTATGACTGAGAACACAAAAGGAGAAACAGCAACGATTATCCCTATTCCGAATACAAGAAAGAAAACTTTTGTATTGGCGAGCAGAAGGGAAAGCAGGATTATCAAAAGCCCCGCGCCTATTCCGACCCAGTGCGTCTTTTTTAATTCCATTATCTGTTTTTGTTAGTCATTTTATTTGCTTGGCTGCTTTAACTGAAGGAACATCAGGAAGACGAAATTTATCCCCGCGACTCCCAGCACCATCATGAGCGAGATTGTTGCAGGACTCAGTGATATTCCAAGTCCACTGACCTGAATCATCATGAGCAGGAGCATGAGTATCATCGGAGCTGCAATGACTATGCTGATGTAAACATCAATGAACGTCTCGGATGCCCTTGTGGACCTTTCTCTTTCAAGGCGGTAATCAAGAAGAAGGCTCTCTGACCTCTTTTCAAAGAATTCTCCGAGGTCTCCACCGGAAGTTATGTTTGTTGCGAGGCTGTTGTATAAATCTGCAAGCTTCTTGCTCGGGCAATTGTCTGCCGCATTTCTCAGCGAGGTCACAAGGTCGTGCCCGTAAACATTTATTTCGTTCATGACTTTTGTGAATTGTGTTTTCAGGTTAGGGTATTCCCCGGTTGAAATTATTATGTGGAAGATATTTGTTGGTTCTATCCTTGATCCTGCTATTGCGGACATATTTATAGTCGCAAAAGGAAGTTCCTGGTCTATCTTTGATTCCAGCGACTTTTTCTCCATCGTCGGATAAAAATAGAGGAAGATAAAAGTCACGAGGGGAAGAACAAATAATATCCAGAATATCTCAAGAAATCTTGTGATAATATCCGTCACCGGAGTTATGAACGGCGGGACTGAAGTTAAATTGAAAAAGAGCAGGAACATGAAGATGATGAATGCCAGCCCGGTTGCGATTAATGTTGACATGAGGATTACAGAAACATACGCGGAGGGAATGAATCCAAGATTTGTCTTCAGCAAATCATCTATCATGCCCTGGAAACTTTTACTCCCTACCATAGGCCGGGCAATTTCTGAAAAGACCTTGCTTGCAAGCCCGGTATAAACATGGGGTCTCTTCATCTTTTCTTTCTGCTTCGCTGTCTCCTTCTTTTTCTTTTCCAGCCTCCCCACCACTTCTTTTTCTGTTTTTGAAATTTTATATTCGCGAATGAGCCTCATGGTCTCTTCCAGCTTTTTAGCAAAGCTCTCTTTTTGTTTCTTGGTCCCGGGATTTTGAACATTACCGCCAATGGAATTCACGCTCGCGAGTGTCCTGTTCAATTCAATTTTTTCAAGGATTGCGGAAATTTTGCTGTTTTCCTCGCCAAGCTGTTTTTTCAGCGCCTCTGCCTGAGCCGTAATGGAGCTTGCTGTTACTTTAACACCGGAATGTACAAGGGAAGTCAATTCGTTGATGATCTTCTTTTCTTTTGAGATTATTTTTTTCAGTTCCAGGAAACTGTCCTCTCTTTTTTCAATCATTTCAGCGCCTCTGTCAATTTATTCTGAACTCCAGAAATGAACTTCTTCGCTGCATTGAACTTATCAACATCTCTTTTCCTGTATGCTTCCTCAAGATTCTGCTCCGCCTCATCAAGCGAAAGAACAAGGTGTCTCAGTAATGATGATTCATCTGCTATTTTCTTTACAGAATCTGCCGCCTCTTTTTCCATGTCATAAAAATGCCGAATGCATTATTAAATTTTTTCGTCTAGAATCGGATATTGTACATGCCGAGAACTTCCCGGGGTTTTTTGTAATATTCATTTACAATCTGCTGAACCTTTTTGAAATCAAACACCTTGTTCCTGAAAAGCTCATAAAGCAGTTGGGTTCTCCTCCTGAATTCAACCTCAAGTTCCTGCATGCTCAGTCCATATCTCCCGGAGATTTTCTCAAACACCTTGCTGTTTCTTTTGAAATAAAAATTATCATCAACAGGGTTCCAGACAAAGGGGGTATTTGTGAGTGCAATTCCCTCGGGATTAACATCTATGACTTCTACAATCTCTCTCAACCGTCTTGTTTCTTCTTTGTTGACAATGGCGTGAGTCATGATACAGACGCAATCCAGGACATTGAGCAGCGTCGGAGGAAGCTCTATCGGGGGGGTTTCCAGCCTTCGGATAACACTCTCTACAGAGTCAGAGTGTATTGTGCTTACAGATGAGTGCCCGGATGCCATACCCTGGAATAGAACAGAAGCTTCTCTTCCCCTTACCTCTCCCACAATGACATAGTCCGGATTCTGCCTGAATGAGCTTCTCAGCAAATCAAAAAGGCTTACAGAACCAACCCCTCTTAATCCTGAAGATGATCTGGAAACGCTCGGAAGCCAGTTCTCCCTCGGAAGATTCAGTTCTCGTGTATCCTCAATTGAAACTACTCTTGCTTCAGGAGGCATAAAGAATGCAATTGCATTTAGCAGGGTTGTTTTTCCGGACGAAGTCCCGCCGGTTATTAGGATATTCATTTTGTATTGTATAAGAAGCCACATGTATGCAAGCATTTCCGGGCTTAGCGTGTTGAATGAAATGAGCTGCATCGGGGTCCATGGCTCTTTAGTGAACTTTCTTATGGTGAATGTAGGCCCTCTGCTTGTAATGTCTTTTGTATAGGTTGCATTTACTCTGCTTCCGTCGGGCAGGCTTCCGTCAAGGATAGGGTTTGCATATGAAATGTATTGCCCGGATCTCTGCGCGAGCTTTTCAACAAAACCTTCAAGCCGGTCAATGTCCCTGAATATCACGTTTGTTTTCATGTTCCTGTAAAGCCTGTGAACAATGTAAACCGGAGTGTCTGCGCCGTTGTTCTCAATGTCTTCTATAAAATAATCCCTAAGAAGAGGCTCTATCTCATTGAATCCAATGAAGTCCCGGCACAGGTAGTAATATATCTTCTTGTAGCTTTCATATGGGATGTCTATTCCGAGTTCTATTGCAAGAAACTTGAATCGCTGATCAATGTAATCCAGGAGCCCGTCGAGGTCCTTTTCAACTATGATATCAAAGCTTATCATTTCCCTCATCGCATTGAGAATTCTCCTTCTGAATTCCTCTTCAACTTTGTTAAGCATAGGCTCCTCTATTTCATAGACTATCTCGTAAATCTTGGGATCCCAGTACACGTGCGCAAATGCAAACGGGGAAATCAGGCAATATCTGATGTCAACTTTTGTCTTGTCGTCTATCCTGTTCATCTTGGGAATCTGGGGCGAGAAATCAATCTGGATTCTCGGATAATTCTCTATTCCTGATTTCGTTTCCTGTTGTGCTGCCATTATCCTGATTCAAAATCTATATTCGGATTTGTGCCTCCCTGGTTTGATATGAAAATATTGTAAGGCGTTGATGACTGCGTCAGCGAATAAAGGGAGTCCTGTCCGTTGAATGTTATATTGTATTGTCTGCTGTAATTCAGCGTCATGTTTACAAGATTGAGATTATTCTGCGCGTGTGTCAGGACTATTATGCTGCCGTAATTTACAGGCGTGTCCGGCTCGCTGAACTGATAGTGGCTTGTCATGCTGAATGTAATCAAATCGTCTGCTCCGTCTATTGTCAGGGTACCGCTCCTCACGCTTATCTGCATTTCTCTCTTGTTTCCAGCGCCTTCCTGAGAAAGTGAAATGATCGTGCTGTCAATGCTGTTCATCATTGAAATGGATTGCTGTAACACAGACCTGTCCTGCAATTCCTGTATTTTTGGCTGTACAAATGAAAGGACGAGGCCAATTATAACGAGCGCGATTAGGGTGTAAATCACCGTTTCAATCCAAACCTGCCCCCTTCTGCTTATAGAAAATCTTTGGTTTGGGCCTCTTTTATTCATTCAATCTGAAACAAAATTTAATTTAAATAATTAATTGTCAGGCAAGAAGTCTGCAGTCATCAAGTGAAGAGATTGAATCAGATGAAGAACATTGCTGGCCCTTCACGATTGGCGCTATTTGCACCGAATTTGCCACCCCGCCGCCGGTCCAGTCATAGACATAGGTCTTCCCAGCATTTTTCCCGGGAAGCTGAACCTCCTGCCCTGAACTTCCCCCAAGATATGTTAACCCGGAGATTATGGTAGGAGTATTTGTTATCGTAACACTTTCAGAACCCGCCGGTCCTGTCATTGAAACCAGAACGCCATCAACAGCCACGTCACCGATGTTGAGAGAGAACTGCACTTTATTTGCGGAACTGTTAAAGCATGAATATTGGTTGTTCAATGTGATTGAATTGAAATTTCCAAAGCAGGCACTTGACTGGGTTATCTTTTGGCTTACCATGTTATTGACAACCGTCCACACAACCGCCACGAGGGCAATCGTCAGGACGATGAGAAGCAGCGTTCCTATAATTGCCGATATTCCTCTTTTGCTTTTATGTAACATTTTAACTTCCGCTTACAGAAACCGTCTGGCCTTGGCTAGTGCATGTATAAGATTGTTCCTGCCCGTTGCTTAATGAGCCTCTTAATATTGGTACAACGAGCAGACTTGTCACAGTTGTTCCGCTCGGGAAATTAAGAGCTCCGCCGAATGTTCCTCCTGACCTTAATCCTGTCTTGGGCCAATTGCCTGTAAGAGTTGTTATGTCCCCTGTTGAATAAGAACCGCCCGCACTGTTCATTTGTATACTGAAGCTGTATATCGGAACATTGCCTGCATTTTGCAATGCAAGTTGCCCCGATTGATAGTTTGCGCTGAACTGCACGTCGCCGCATACAAGTTGGATATTTTCTCCGCTGAATTTTGTGATTGCTTCCTGCGTGAATCCCCTGAACCAAAGAAAGACGACAAGACCGAGTGCAATGACGATTCCGATAAGCAAAACTGTTGCTATGACCGGAGACACTCCTCTTTTGTTCATGGGTTATACAATATGTTTTGATTTATAAATATGATGCAGGGAACCTAAGAACATTGTATCGGAACTCTTATTTTCGAATTAGTGCAGCTTGCAAATGTCCCCCTGTTATTATATTCAACATACCTGAGCGGAATGATTTCTATCCACTGAATATGGTTCGTTGGTGAGGAAGGAATTGAAGGAGATACTGAAAGGTTGAATCCGTTGCTTGCCAGATTGATTTCATTTCCCGGAGAAATTACGTTGAGATTTTTGCATTGCCCAGTGCACGTGAAGATAACCCCCCCGAGATTTCCTATGCTCGCTTGGCTATTTTTTATGTAATATGGTGTTAAGTCTGTTGCGGCAATCTGGTCATTGGAATTGTTTGAAGCATGTATGAAGTATCCCGCAATGCTGAATGTTCCTGTATTGCTTAACGTGAAATTTAATGTGTCTTTTGCGCAATCATATACAAAGTTTGTTACCGCCACTGAAACTCCGTCGGGGCAGGAGACCTGCTGTTGGGGGACATATGACTTGAGCCACTGGTATACAAAAATGCTGATGACTATGACTATTGAAATAAGGAGAACATATCCAACAATCTCGCTTACTCCTTTCCTGTTTTTCATTGGCTGCTTATTGTGTAATTCTGGCCTCCCTTTTCATTTGATATTATGAAAAAAAAGTTTTCCCCGAGGTTTATGTCAAACACGTGAATATTTCCGTTGAGAATAGCGGTCACGCCGCCCCCTTGAGGGGTGAAACTCTGCGAGTAAATTGAGCCGGTCCCGATTAAGTCTGTGTAGTCATGTACACCTTCAATTGTTAAATTAGACTTTACCGTCTGGTATGCAACAAGAGTCATATTCGTGCTGTTTCCAAGGAGAAAATAAAGATTTTCATTCTGGGATTCATTTATGTACGCCTCTGCAAGACTCGTCAGGTTTCCCTGAATCTGCAGGCTGTTGAAATTGTTATATATCCCATAATCAATGACTTTGGAACTCTCTATGCTTATTTCATCGCGCAGGTAATATATGTTCGGCGAACTTTGCGATGTCGCATAATTTGATATCAGAACAAAGCTTGCCATTATGGAGACAATTATTATTGCCGCAATGAAGTAGAATTGCCCTCTTTTGTTCATATTAAAATTAGAAAAAAGAGATTTATTAATTTAGTGTTCTAAGCCGCCATAATAAATATCCGTATTAATAAACTTGGGATAATCTCTTACCGGTCTCACTTAATTTTTGATATAATAACTTTAGCAATCTCCCTAACTTTTTGTGCTCATTGCGGGTTATCTTGCTATTTTTCATTTCAAAATTGTAGACCGGAGAGTTGCCTGGAAATTCACAAAAAGTTTTTCCTAACCTTCCTCAACCCCGCGCTCTGTCAAGCACCTTAACAAATGTTTAGGGCTGCTCCGATCAAGGCCTGACCCGTTTCGCATATGCAAGATCGAGACAGACAGAGTCTCAATGTCTGGATTAGGGCTTCCTGTCAATATCCTCACGTCCCTCCTTGCAGTCTGCCATAAAGCCCGCTTGCAATCGGCGGAGGGCTAACCCGCCTACCTGTCTACGAAAATCAAAGCAACCAGGGGTATTTTAAGGTTATGTACTTTAACTTTCCAGTGATGTCATCACCAAACGGGAATAACAGTGCATAAGGTTTATATATGGGAAATAATTGAAATTATTATGAAAAACGAGCTTGTAAAAAAGGTGGCAAGTGGGATAGGGAAAGGAATAGGCATCTCTGCTATAGTTGTAGCTTCGCTATTTGGAGGAGCAAAAGCATTTGCTAATCCCTCGATTCAGGATTTAAGAGCCCTTGAACAATATGCAAAACAGAATGGCAAGGAATACATTGATACTGGAAATGTACATCCCGGACCTTTCTATGTTATTAAGGAAGGCAATTACTTCTTGCAAGCCGGCAAAGATTATCTGATGTTCGTAAGAGACTGGGCAGGAGGCACTGACATTTTATATGACAGCGGAAAAGATGGGGTTGCAGATGCAGAGATAAATGTAAATGGAAATGTTGACACGGGGTACGGGGGGATGTTGAAAGGTAGAGCCCTATTTGGAGTAAACCCCAATCAAATGGATATTGATATGCAGGGTGGATGGGCAGTTAAACAAGTAGATAAAGAAAACAAGGCATTCAATAATAGAACCGAGATTTACATGACAGATAAAGGAATAATCATGGAATTTTATAAGGATAATAAAGCAATATTCATCCCAAAAGGAAGTAACCTTGCTCAGATATTTACGGCCGGTCATGGGCTTGGCAGTTATAAATCTCAAGAATGGAAAGATGCGGATAAATTTGCAGCAGGATTAAGAGATGCTCTTGGTAAAGATTATGATGGTTTTGTGAATGATATGATAAATCAGATTAACCAAAAATAATAACTAAAATTTACCGGATAAAATGAGGAATAAATTACTTTAGAAAATAGCAACACCCTTCATTGCATTAGGTATAGCAACAGCCCCTCTGGCTTGTGCAACCTATCCTTCACGTTCTATGTACCTGGATAATGGCTATACTGCTGAATCTTTGACAGTGAAATCAGAACTTGATTTTATAACCGCAGTACATCTTGGATATATTAAGCTCGAAAAGGCAGAAAATGGAGAAATGATTGCAAAAAGCTCATACAATACTTTCGGAAAGAAGTGGAAAGGAGAATTTGACAAAGTCTGTAACATTACAGATAAGACTAAGGATAAAGTTATTTCCGCATCCGAAGCTCATAATGAATTGACTTTGACTAATAAAGTTCTATTTGGATATCAGTAATTCTTCCAAAGCACCAGTTCATGATTCCTGTCTCTTAAAAATAAAGTGTCCCCACTTGAAGTCCAGATGTAATCATACCCTTTCCAGTATAATACTCTGTCGGTGTTTGTTTTATTTCCGACAATTATTGTTATATTCGTGTTACCTTGCAGAATAAAATTCGGAAAATTAAATTCTTTTCTTCCTTCATCTTTAATCTGCCAACCGGTGAGGTTACATGAAAAACTGCAGTTATTATGAAGGATAACCTCCTGGTCTTCATAATCCAGCTTTTCCAATGTTATACACAGTACACATGCATCATTTGATTTCCTGCAGAGGTTTATGTTTTTGTCAAGACAGGATTTCCATGCCTCAGAGAACTCCCGGTAATACAACTTTGCTGAAGTTGGAAAATAGAAATTAGCAAACCCCGCCTCAATGAGCTTAATGTTGATGTTGGTGTTATTGATGAAAGCATATGCAAGCGTTCTCCCGTATAAGTCTGTTCCTTCTGTCTCCAGTTTTACTGTCTTATTGAACACAAGAGATGAAAGATACTGCTTTGCATCTAAAGAATAAGGTTCATTGCTGCTGGTCTCGGGAGCATTTATCCCCAGGAGCCTTATGTGTTCTCCATCTGTTGTCACTATTGTGTCCCCATCTATAACTCTCAAAACCTCAGCTGTTTTGTAATCCTTCAGGAATTGTGTTAATCGGTCGTCAAGATAATTATAGTTAAGGATCACAAGAAGTAAGAAAACAGATATTGCAAACATAACTAGCAAACCTTTTTTCATTCTGTCATGCATTTCTCTTAAAGGAAGGGTTGTGAATTAAAAAGTGAACCCCGGTTCTCATTATGCGGGAGGAAGGATTCGGACCTTCGCAGGCACTAAGCCACAGGATATCTTTGCCTTTTCTTTCTAGCACTCATAGTTTCTTTGAGCGCTGAACTTTCTTTTCTAAAGAAAGTTGGGCACTTAAGTCCTGCCCGTTTGACCACTCCGGCACCCCCGCATTTACAGAAGTGATGGATTGAGCCAATTTTATTGGCGACCTCCGGCACCCCCGCGACAATTTGCTTACAAATTGGAGCTGACAAAAATTCTTAGAATTTTTAGTCTAGCATGAAAATCCGACATTAATTAGATTTAAAAAAGTTCTTGTGTTAATAGGAAAATGGATGTGGGGGCTGCAAGAAAAGAGGCGATTGCATCAGCACTATTTGACGCTCTTAAGAACAAAAAATTAAAGCTTGAGAAGGCAGATGTCCTGAAAAAGATTCAAACTCCCCCTTCTCCCGAATTAGGTGATTATTGTTTTCCATGTTTCTTTCTGGCTTCTTTGTTAAAGGAAGAGCCGGACGAAATTGCCCTTGAGCTGAGAAGCAATCTGAAACTTCCAAAGGGATTCAAGGATGTCCAGACGCAAGGGGCTTACATAAACTTTTTTATTGACAGGGAAAAGCTTGTTTCGGAGATAATTCCTGTGATTTTATCTAAAAAAGAGAAATTTGGAAGCTCTGATGAAGGGAAAAACAAAAAGATTATGGTGGAGTTCTCACAGGCGAATACGCATAAGGCATTTCACGTCGGGCACATAAGGGGGACTTCGCTGGGAGAAAGTCTTGCAAGAATAATTGAATTCAGCGGCAGCAGGGTAATCAGGGCAAACTATCAGGGAGATTCAGGAATGCATGTTGCAAAATGGATATGGTGCTTCAGGAAATATCATGCGCGCGAGAAACTGAAAAATGATGAATCCTGGATAGCTTCAGTTTATGTGGATGCTGTAAGGAGACTGGAGAGAAACAAAAAGCTCCAGGAAGAGGTGAATGCAATAAACAAAAAACTTGAGTCCGGAGAGGACAAGGAACTTAATGAACTCTGGAAAAAGACCCGCGAGCTCAGCCTGAATTCCCTTGGTGCAATATACAAGCAGCTTAACACGCATTTTGATTTTTATTATTTTGAGAAAGACATGGAAGCCAAGGGGAAAGAAATTGTCGAATCCATGGTTAAGAAAAAATTTGCCAGAAAAAGCGAAGGTGCTGTCATAATTGACCTGCAAGAATATAATCTTGGAATTTGGGTCCTCATAAGGCAGGACGGGACAATTCTGTATTCGGCAAAAGATTTGGCGCTTGCGGAAAAGAAATTCTCGGAACATCCTGATTTGGACAATTCCCTATATGTAATTGCGAGCGAACAGGATTTTCATTTCAAGCAGCTGGTCAAGACCCTTGACATAATCGGTTTCAGGCAGTCCGGTAAATTGGGGCACATCTCATATGGTGTGGTGCGCCTTCCCGAAGGGAAGATGTCATCTAGAACGGGTAACAACATTCTTTATTCTGACTTTCTTGAGAAAGTTGTGTCTCATGCAAAGAAAGAAATAAGAAAAAGAGAAAAAGGGCTTTCGGCAAAGGAACTTGGGGAGCGGGCATTGAAGGTTTCTATTGCCGCGATAAAATATGACATGCTGAAGCAGGATGAACATAAGAATATAATCTTTGACATAAAAGAGTCCCTGAATTTTGAGGGAAATTCAGGACCATACATCCAGTACAGCTATGCGCGCGCACGCTCTATACTTAAAAAATCCAAGAAACCTAATGCTTCAAAGCCAAAGGTTCTCGAATCAAAAGAGATAGAACTTATAAAAAAACTTTCAGAATTTCCCGAAATAGTTTCAAAAGCCTATAACTCGCTAAGCCCATCTTACATAGCGAATTACGCTTATCAGCTTTCGCAGGTATTCAATGAGTTTTATCATCAGTGCCCTGTTATAAAATCAAAGAATGAGGGGTTCAGACTTTCCCTAGTGGAATCTTTCATGCATGTTGTAAAAAATTCATTATATCTCCTCGGAATTGATGTTCTTGAGAGGATGTAAGGTTTATTAACTCAAGAATAATTGAATGTATAATAAAATGCCAAGACGAAAAATTCAAAGCCAACAGATGAGCCCGACAAAACATCTGATGGAATTTATAATTACTCTCGTGGGAATTCTCGTTTCCCTGTCGGTTGGATTTGCAATGTTCAGCGGCAACCTTCTTTTTCCAATCTGGCTCGGAGGGCTTCTTGCCTCGGTTATTGTGGGAGCGACAATCCTGGCTGCAACTCTGGCAGCTATAATACTTGTGATTATTAAGAAATAAAATTATCTGCTTAAAATCTTCTGCAATTTGCTTGAAAACTATAACTGAACTAGACTCATTTTATGGGTTTTAAGTCTTTCCAGGCAAGCTCAAAGAATTGTTCAAGCGCCTGAGCAAAGAATTCCGTGTTTATCCAGACGCCGACATCGTAGCTCGGGTGGAATTTTTCATCATCAAGAAGCATGAACATTATCTGGCTTGAATCTATTATCGCAAACCGTGCCCGTATCTCTCCTATATCCCTTACCTCTGCAATCTTTTTGAATTCTCGTGCAACACTAATATTGTTGCTGTCTATCGGCGCTGCGATTCTTATCCGGACATTCCTCTTTTTTGCTTTTTCAAGACTGGGCATCAGGGCTTCCATCTTCCTGTTCAATCCCTCATTAGTTGTAACTATTGTTATTGTCTTCTCAGCCCCGCGAATCATCATATCAAGCTGATTGTAAAGATTTTCCCTCCCCCTCAGGCTGCCTGACAATTCAGAGGGCTCAACAAACTTGACGCCTTTAGTAAAAAGACTGTTAAGTTCCTCAAGAACCTCGTCATCTTTCAGCTTTTCAAGGCGTTGGAGCCTTTCTTTTGTATAAGTTGCGAGATTTCTTTTCACTCTCTCAACAACCTCGTCCGGCTTTATTGCGACAAACTTTATCGGTTTGCCGAGCTTCATCACAATAAATCCCTTTTTCTCCAGGCTTTCTAGAATATCATAAGTTCGGCTTCGCGGAACTCCGGAAATATTGCTCAGTTCCCCCGCAGTGCTGTTGCCGCGCGATAATATTGCAGCCCAGACTTTCACCTCATAAAGATTCAGATCGAATATTTTTCTCAATCTGCTCAGAAATTCGTCTTTTACAATCATGGCTTTGGATGGTGGATTTTATTTTTAAATATTATTATAGTCAGGGGCTTGGGATTGATTAATCCGATATTGCAACAGTTATTTTCTATTATGACTATTACACTCTTTTATCTTGAACTTTCAATGTCTGTTTTGTTTTTAAATCTTTCCTTGCCAGTTGTAACACTTCGGTTGTCGACGGTATTATCTTGATTTATTAAAGAATATTTTAAAATCCCTGTCTTTAACTCTGAATTCGGATTTATACTGTGAATTTCTGTCCCCCACCCCAAATACTTTATCCCCATACCTGATTTTTCCGTCAATGTCCACTGCACTCCAGCTCTTTGCATTCACCCTCTTTCTTATAAAATCGTACAGTTTATATTTTTCAAATTGATTCATTAGTTCTTTGTCCATTTTGATTTGCAAAACAATCTGCTGGTCTTTAACAAGCCCGGCTTTCTTTCTTTCAGCCTGAATTGCCCTTGAGACTTCTCTTGCATATCCTTCTGCCTCAAGCCCCGGAGTTATCCTCGTATCCAGCTGTACCTTCCAATCTTTTGCATGTGCGGTCTTCCAGGTTATTTTCCTTACATTTAACTGCAACTTAATCAGTTCTTCAAGCTCTTTTAATTCATGATGGTAATAAATTACAGCAGATGCCAGGGGCCATTTCAGGCCAATCTGTGCTTTGTCTCTTTCTGAAAGGCCTTTTTCTATAATTGAAAATGCTTCCAGAAAGCGATCTTCAGACTCTTTGTTGATATTTTTCTTTTCAACATTCAGGAAAGTTTCAAGATGTACCGATTCCCCGCCTTTCATTTTCAGGTAAAGATTCTCCGAAATATATGGTGTTATCGGGGCCATCAAAAGCGCAACATTTGTCAGGATATAATTCAGGACCTCGCCGACTTTCTTGTCCTTTTCATTTATTCTCTCTCTGACAATTTGAATATAAGAGCGAGAAACGTCTTCAATCAAAAACCTAGACAACGCTTCCGAGTTTTTGTAGAACAGGTATTTATTGTAATTTTCAACGGCCTCTTTTTTTAGATTTTCCAGTTTAGAGAGTATCCATTTGTCCTCAATTTTGTTTGATGAAACATCACGCGTGAATTTCAGCCCATATTCGCTTTCCGCAAGATTCTGCACGTTAAAGAGTATTGTGAAGAACTTATTAATATCCCTGAACAGATTCTCGTCGTATTTTATGTCATCTCCGGGATTTATAGTGGAAAGATAATATCTCAGCGCATCTCTCCCGAATTTTGCCATGACTTCCTGGGGAGTCACAATATTTCCTTCTGATTTTGACATTTTTCTTTTGCCGAGGTCAAGAACCATCCCATGGACATAAATATCCTCAAACGGCTTTTTGTCAAACGCGATAACAGATAATATCAGCTGGGAATTCCACCACCCCCTGAACTGGTCCGGGCCTTCAATGTTTAAATCAGCGGGCCAGTATCGGTCAAACAGGTCTTTTCTCCTCGGATAATCAAGGGCAGCCCAGCTTGCAACTCCGGAATCAAACCATACGTCCAAAACCTCAGGCGTCCTTCTCATCTTTCCGCCGCACTTGCATTTTATTTCTATCTTGTCTATTTCAGGTTTGTGAATCTCTTTCACTTTCTGCCCCGAGATTTTTTCCAGCTCGCTCACGCTCTCAACAACAATCTTTTTTTCACATTTATCACATATCCAGATTGGAAGGGGTGTTCCCCAGTATCTGTCCCGTGATATTGGCCAGTCAGAGATTCCCTCGAGCCACGCTCTCATCCTGAGTTTTGCCCAGCTAGGAGTCCAGTTTATTTCATCATTCTCGCTAAGCAGCTTGTCATGGATTTCACTGATTTTGAAAAACCATTGGGGAATCGAAATCATGATTAACGGAGTTGAACATCTCCAGCATAGAGGGTAATCATGAGAGTACCTGACATTAGCAACAAGGAAGTTTTCTCTTTTTAAGTCCTCAATGATCTCTTCATCAACAACGCGTGCTTTTTTTCCGGCATATTTTCCGGCCTGTTCTGTTAGATCCCCGTTTATTTTTACAGGACTAAGAATGTCTAGATTGTATTTTTTTGATGCATCATAGTCTTCCTTTCCGTGTCCCGGCGCGCAATGTACCAGCCCTGTTCCATCGTCGAGATTTACATACCTTGAAGAAAGAATCACCTTGTATGCATTTTTCAGCTTTCCTGTCTTAAGATGTTTTGAAAGGGGGTTTTCATATTCCAATCCTTCCAGTGAAGAACCTTTGAATGTTCTTACTGTCTTGTACTCTTTTCCCGCAAGGTGCATAACCTTATCCGCTAGTTCTTTTGCAAGAATCCATTTTTCACCATCAACAGAAATCTCGGCATAATCAAATCCGGGATTGACCATCACGCCCGTGTTCCCCGGAAGTGTCCATGGTGTTGTTGTCCAAATGATCAGAAATTTATTTTTCTCTTTTTTAAGCGGAAATTTTACATAGATCGATTTGTCCTCCTGTTTTGAATATTCAATTTCATTATATGCAACAGCAGTCTCGCACCGAGGACAGACATGAATCGGATATTTTCCTAGATAAAGAAGATTCTTTTCAAATGCCCTTTTGAAAGTCCACCAGTTTGTTTCAATAAATTCTTTTTCAAGTGTTATATATGGATGTTCCCAGTCCATCCAGATACCCAAATCCATGAATTCGCTATTCATCACCCCTATAAATCTCGTTGCAAATTCCTTGCATTTCTCCACGAATTTCTTAACTCCGTATTTTTCAATATCTTTTTTTGATTTTACGCCAATCTCCTTTTCAACTTTATACTCGATGGGCATCCCATGAGTATCATACCCCGGCTTATCAGAAACATCAAATCCCTGCATTCTCTTTCCTCTTATGACGATGTCCTTCAAGACTTTATTCAATGCAGTTCCCATGTGAATGTGCCCTGTTGCATATGGGGGGCCGTCCATGAAGTAAAATTTCTTTTTTCCGGAATTCTTGGTTCTTGCCTTATCGGGGATGCCTTTTTCCTTCCAATATTCTGTTATTTTGTCTTCACTTTCTTTGAAATTATACATGGTCTTATTCAGTTCTTTCTGTTTTAAAATTTATTTATGCTGTACTTTTCCGCCATTTCCTTCTCAGCGAAGTGCATCTTTCCCGGGATTATAATGCAGAAAGGCGCTCTTATGTTCTTTTCTCTGAGGTTTTCTGTTTTATCAAAGAGGATCTTTGAATCCTTTGTTCCGAGGCGCGAGCAGATTATCAGTTCAGGAATATCAATCTTATGTACCTCTGCAGATTCTTTGAGTTCGTAAAGTGCATCGTTAAACTCCAATCCAATATCTGCAAGAAGAAGGGTGTGGGCGCCTATGGATAGATTTTGCTTAATCGTCTCTGCAAAACTTGTCGGTCTGAAGTTCTTGCTCCACCCGGGAATACTTGATATCTTTCCGAATTTGTAAAGCTGGAGGCCTGTCTGGGCAACAGCATCCAGAACAGATGCCCCGAAAATAATTTCAAATTTCACTTTCTTTTTGATGCATTCCTGGACTATGGAAATATGGGTGGTAGCAGTAAGCGGGCTTCCATAAACAAGAAGCGCAACGTCCTTCCTCCTTGATTCATCAACAATTTTCAGGCTTTCAACGAATTCCCGGTCTGCCGAGCAGATTTCTTTTTTCAGAAGGTCTTCTATTTTCTTCAATGGATATGGAAAATCAACAGTGTAATTTTCAAGATAAACCTTGCCGCATTTAACTGCTGCAATTTTCCCGCGTTCTGAAATTGAATCGAAATCAAGACCGAGTCCTATGAGATAAAGCATAGAGAACAGACAGAATCATGAAATAAAAACTTATTGTTTCAAAACTCAAAACGATAAATATAAAAATACTTTAGTGCTAGTTTTAACAATAAAAAGAGGTGTTGGAGCATGCCAAAGAAAAAGAAAAAGAAGAAATAGTCCTTCTCTGATGCTTGTTCAAGATGGAACAAAAACTAATTTCTAAACATCTTGATTTAATTTTTAATCAAAAATTTAATTTTACTTCTTCTCTTTTTTTAAGCTCCTGCTTGTAGCTATCATAAAGAACAGAAAGCTGAAGAAAAGTGCGTCGCTGCCGAATATCAGAGAGGCTGTTGCTCCAAGAGCGCAGATTATTATGATTGTTCTGAACCAAATCTGGCCTTTTTCCAATTCATCGCGATTCATTCTCGCAAGAAAATTTCCGGCCGGAATTCCCAGTAATAACACACAAATTCCGATGAGAAGCGTATAAATTTGTTGCATAAACTATTTAAGAAAAGCCATTTTTTATATTTAATCATGAAGAAATATTGGTCTGCTGAGGCCGGGAAAAAAAGCGATGCTCTTGACCTTGAAGAAGTTGTTTTTACTTTCAAAGACCCCGCAAAAATAGCGCTTTCATTGAAGCGCTCCGCGCTTGAAAGTCCAAGAAGAAAAGGAACCCCGTTTCAGTCTGCAATGTCTATGCTGAATTTTTACATAAATCGCGCCGGAAAGAATCTCGCGGTTTCAAGAAAGAGGATCCTTGAAGAAGCAAAGGAAGAACTAAGGAAATCATTCAAAAAATAAAATGAGATATGAGAAATTTCTTGTTGTGGCAAGCAAAAAAGACAAGGCAGGGATAAATATTACCACCAGACTTTCACAATTCCGGGAAAATCCGCTTTTAGCATCCATGAAGCAGCAGCCGAGTTTCGATTTTTATCTTGCTGATGAAGAGATAATCTATACGCAGAGTCTTAATCTGGAGAAAATAAATAAATATGATTTCATAATCTTTGCCTCGCGCCATAATTCAGAGCAAAAAGAAAAAACCCTGTCTGTTCACGCTCCGGGAAACTGGAGAAATGCTGAATTCGGAGGGGAGGACAGAAAGGTCTGCAGAGCTTCTGCAATATTCATGAAGCAGATTTTTGAAAAACTTGCCGAAAATGCAAAGCAATATCATCTTGACAAGGACTATAAGGTTACCATGGAAGCGACTCATCACGGCCCTTTGATAGACAAGCCCTGCCTTTTCATTGAAATAGGCTCAACAGAAACAGAATGGAATGACAGGCGGGCAGGATTTGTGGTCGCAAAGACAATAAATGAAATAATAAAAGACTATAAGGAAAACGAATATAATGAAGTCGCGATTGCAATCGGAGGTCCGCACTATTGTCCCAGCTTCAATAATGTACAGGTTGGTTCCAATGTCGCAATTTCCCATGTCATCCCCAAATATGTTTTTCCGATTTCAGAGGAGATGATAAAAGAGGCAGTTCAAAAAACAGAAGAGGAAATTGATTTTGTGCTCTTGGACTGGAAGGGCCTCGGCCCAAAAGAAGAGCGCGACAGGATTCTGGAAATACTTGACAGATGGTATCTGCATTATAAAAAGGTCGGAGAGATTAAGAAATAATTGCAAACATTTATATTTTAATTCCGCTTTAAGTGATAATGACTTTCCTGTTTGACGAGGACATAAAACAAAAAGTCTCGGCGCTTGACCCTAAATTTCGCGAGAAAATCTCAGAGATGTTTGAGGCAATGCACAAGTCAATCAACATGCTTTATGATGCCGCAATCCGCGATGAAAAAACTGGATTGTACAACAACAAGTTCTTTGAGACTGTTTTGGACATGGAAATGGAGAAAGCGAAAAGGGGAAAAGAAAAACTTTCATTAGTGATAACAGACATAGATCATTTCAAGAAGATCAACGATACACACGGCCATGTGAAAGCAGACGAACTTCTTGCCAAACTCGCAAAAGTAATCAGCAGTTGCGCAAGGAAATCGGATGTTGTGGCAAGATTCGGTGGCGAGGAATTTTTCATACTTCTTCCCGAGACTACCATTGAAAAAGCGAAAAGATTCGCAGCACGAATCAAAAAAGCGATTCACTCCGATCCAACTCTGAAAAAGTATTCTCTCACCGTAAGCGGAGGAATAGCCCAATATAAGAAAGGCGATAACAGAGAAAAGTTCAAGGACAGGGCCGATAAAGCCCTTTACAGGGCAAAGGAAGGCGGCAGAGACCGATTTGAATTTTCAAAATAACCTACAAAATGAATATAAATCTGTTTCGCGAAGATAATTAATGCAAAACGAGGCTGAAGTTGAATACTGGAGCAAGAACAAGGATGAAGTCCTCACTGCATTCCAGACATCCCAGAGTGGCCTTTCTGAAAGAGAAATTCTGACACGAAGAAAAAAATATGGTTATAATCAACTGAGAAGAAAAAAATATGTTCTCTTAATTTTGCTGAGGCAGTTCAAGAATCCTCTTCTTTGGTTGTTGATTGTCGCCAGTGTGCTCTCAATGTTCTTCGGGGAATTAATAGGTGGAATAATAATTATCACGCTTATTGTTCTCTCTGCTCTTGTAACATTTATCCAGGAATATCGTTCTGAGAAAATAATAGAGGATTTGAACAAGAAGATTTCACATAAGGTCATTGTAATACGCAATGGTGAAAAGATTGAGACTGATGTTAAACTGCTCGTGCCGGGAGACCTTGTGCATCTTGACATCGGGACAAAGGTGCCTGCTGATTTGAGAATAATTGATGCGGAGAATTTCGAGATAAACGAGTCTGTTCTCACGGGAGAATCAATGCCTGCCCGTAAGATTTCTGACGCTTTAAGCAGGGATGATAAAAGCGGAAATTATCAGAATTATGCTTTTGCCGGAACTATTGTCTCTGATGGTGAAGCGCTTGGGGTTGTTCTTGCAACAGGAAACCAGACAAGGCTGGGGAAACTTTCAAAGGAAGTTGTCCAGGAAAAGCCGCAGATTGAATTTCAGAAGGGAATAAGCAAGTTTGTGAATTTCCTCATAAAAGTAGTCCTGATACTCACGGTCGTGATTTTCGCGGCCAATGCAATTCTGAAGCAGAATGTTCTTGATTCTCTGCTTTTCGCTTTGGCTATCGCAATAGGCATGGCTCCTGAGATGCTGCCGGTTATCCTGACCGTAAGCATGTCCCTCGGAGCAAAGATAATGTCAAAGAAAGAAGTCATTGTCAAGAGGCTGATCTCTATAGAAGATTTTGGAAATATGGACGTTCTCTGCACAGACAAGACCGGAACAATCACGGAGGGAAATATAAAACTTGATGATTATTTTGATATTAACAATAGGCAAAATGAAGATATCCTCTTGTATGGTCTTCTGTGCAATTCCGCAATATCCCACGGGAAAAAGATTTCTGGAAATCCGATAGATGCCGCGATTCTTCAGCACTCAAATGAAAAATTGAATGAGCAGCTGCATCATTACTCAAAGGTTGAAGAAATTCCGTTTGATTATGAAAGAAAGAGAATGTCCGTAGTCGTCAGCCACGGAAAAAGCAAAATGTTGATAACAAAAGGTGCTGTATTGCCTGTTCTGAATGCATGCTCAAAAATAAATCTGGGCGGAAGAGTGAGCGGAATAGCAAGCCACAAAAAGAAGATTGGGAAGAAGTTCATGGACCTGTCAAACCAGGGGCTGAGGGTCATTTCCGTTGCATACAAGCCCACAACAAAAAACAGCCATACAAAAAATGATGAAAAAGAGATGATCTTCCTTGGATTCCTGGTTCTTTCAGACCCTCCGAGAAAAGACGCGCGCGAAGCCTTGGAAAAGCTCAAATCCCTTAATATCAATTTCAAGATTCTCACAGGAGATAATGAAATTGTGACTAAGAAGATAGCGGAAGAAGTGGGGATTTCTGTTTCTGCTATTGTTCTTGGAGAGGATATAGAGAAGGCGAGCGGCGAGAAATTAAACGGAATTGTAGAGAGCGCAAACATTTTCTGCAGACTGACTCCAGAGCAAAAACAAAAGATAATAAAGACTTTGAAAGATCTCGATCATGATGTGGGGTATATGGGGGACGGGGTGAATGACATTGCTGCTTTGCACGAGGCAGACGTCGGTATTTCTGTCGATTCTGCAGTTGATGTTGCAAAAGACGCTTCTGACATAATCCTCCTCAAAAAGAGCCTCGGAACGCTTGCAGACGGCGTTTTGGAAGGCAGAAAAATATTCGGGAACTCAATAAAATACATCCTGATGGGCGTTAGTTCTGATTTCGGGAACATGTTGAGCATGTCAATTTCTTCATTCTTCCTTCCATTCTTGCCAATGCTCCCAACCCAGGTTCTTTTGAATGATCTGCTTTATGATTTCTCCCAGTTCCCGATATCAAGTGATAATGTTGATTCAGAGTATATGAAACGGCCCAAGAAGTTCAATCTAAGCCTGATACGCAGATTCATGCTTTGGTTTGGACCGATTAGCTCACTTTATGATTTCATTACATTCGGGGTAATGATTTTCTTGCTGAAATTCTCAGATGTTGCGTTCAGGACAGGATGGTTTATTGAATCAGTTGCAACACAGACACTTATTGTTTTTGTAATTCGCACGAGGCGTTCTCCGTTCTGGAAGAGCAGACCCGCAAAAGGCATTTTGATAAGCTGCCTAAGCATTGTCGCAGCAGCGCTGATAATCCCTTACACGCCGCTTGGAACTTTGTTCGGATTAGAACCAATGCCTCTGTTTTATTTTATCTTCCTTATTGGAGCAGTTATAACATATATCCTTCTGGTTGAAGTCGGAAAGAGAATTTTCTTCAAGAAGTATGAAATATGATCATATCTTATTTCTCCTAAGCAAATTTGCATTGCTGACAACTGTTATTGATGATAGGGCCATTGCAATTTCCGCAACAACCGGATTTAACAGGCCAGCTATAGCGAGAGGAATTGCAATTGTATTGTATGCAAAAGCCCAGAAGAGATTTTGCTTTATTTTCCTGAATGTAGCCTTGCTTAAGTTTATTGCTGAGACAACATTTGATAGCGAACCATTTGCAAGAACAATATCTCCCGATTCTATTGCGATGTCGGTTCCTGTTCCAATTGCAATTCCCACGTTTGCCTGTTTTAATGCAGGCGCATCATTTATTCCATCGCCTATGAATGCGACCATCCCGGATCTTTGCAGGTCTATCACCTTTTTTTCTTTGTCTTCAGGAAGAACATTAGCAATCACCTCCTTTATTCCGACTTTCTCAGCTATTGTCTTTGCTGTTTTCAGATTATCGCCTGTTATCATCACGGTCCTGTAACCCCTTTCATTGAGGCTCTTGATGGCACTGATGGAGTCTTCCTTTAAGGCATCTGCAACGCCTATAATTCCAAGAATCTTTTTATTTTCCGCGACGATCATGGTTGTGTATCCTCTTTCCCCAAACTCTTCTATCTCATCTCTAAATTTTTCGAGAGAGATACCCCTTTCTTTCATCAAATCCAGGTTCCCTATTACAACTTCCTTTCCGGATAAATCCCCCTCAAGACCCCTGCCTCTTAAAATCTTAAATCCAGAAACCTTCTTGAAATTGCGTATTCCTATTTTCTCTGCTTCAGAAACAATTGCCCTTGCAATAGGGTGTTCAGAAAGATTTTCAAGACTTGCGCTTACTTCAATGATTCTTTCCTTGCTTTTTTCAGGATATATTCGGATAACTTCCGGCTTCCCCTGGGTTATTGTCCCTGTTTTGTCAAATACGATTGTCTTTACTTCCTTCATTGTCTGAATCGCCTCGCCCTTTCTTATCAGTATTCCCCTCTTGGCTCCCATCCCGGAACTAACCATCAGGGAAATTGGAGTTGCTAACCCAAGGGCGCACGGGCATGCGATGACCAAAACAGATATCCCTATGCCAACAGCCTTGCTTATGTCTCGTGAGAGAACAGCCCATACCGCAAAAGAAGAAATAGCTATGATTAAGATTGCAGGAACAAATATATTTGTTATTCTGTCCGCAAGTTTTTGTATCGGGATTTTTGTGCCCTGCGCCTCTTCAATGAGGTTTATTATATGTGCAAGAAAAGTATCCTTCCCTATTTTTGTGGCTTTTACGTAAAGAATCCCGTCCTGATTAATAGTTGCACCGATAACATTTGATTTTATTATCTTGTCAACAGGCAGGGATTCTCCGGTTATCATGGATTCGTCAACACTGCTCTCTCCTCTTACAACTATCCCGTCTGTCGGAATTTTCTCACCGGGTCTTACAATCATCACATCTCCGAACTTTATTTCTGATACGGGGATTTCAATTTCATTCTTTCCCCTCAAAATCCTTGCATTTTTTGCGCCCAACTCAAGGAGTTTTCTTATTTCACTTGTTGCCTTTCCGCGTGCAAGGGCTTCAACATACTTTCCGGTTATGAAGAAAGCCATTATCATTGCGGATATTCCCGAATAATCCTTCACAAATCCAAAATAACTGAAGATTCCTGTGAGGTAAGCTATGATTGTCCCAAGAGATATAAGGGAATCCATGTTAAAATAGAAATGAGACACTCCTGTCAAGCCGCCCTTTATCGTCCCAAATCCGATTATGAAAATTACGGGAAATGCCAGGATAAGGATCAGAATCCCGGTGACTTGTTCATTAAATAAAAAAATCCCAAATAGCCTTTCCGAGAACATAAACAGTGCAATAGGGATGGCAAGTATCCATGCCCAGATTAATTTCCTTCTCCATTGAATTAGTTCTTTCTCCTCTGATGATTCCATCTCTTCATCTATTTCCAGATTATGGTGATGGAGTTCATCGTGTTCTTTCATCTTCTCTTTGTCCATTTTGCCTATTCTCCCTCAATTTTTTCCAGCCTGTATCCGGTTCTTGCAACAGCCTTTCTTATCTCATCATCTGAAATATCCTCATCAGATTCAACAAAACCTTTTTTTGTCAGTAAACTTACTGATGCACTTTTTACTCCGTTGATCTTTTTGAGGCTCCTTTCAACATTTGCCGCGCAGGAAGCGCAATGCATTCCGGAAATTGTCAGCTTTTTTTTCATTTTTCCCTATTTTATTTTAATTGCATGCTTGGCTATTCTCAGATTACAGGCATTATGCCTGCTGCAGTAGATTTCACATCTCTCAGCCCACTTTTTATCTTCATACATCCACCCGCATTTCATGCACTTGAAGACTATTCTCTTATTAAAATTTGTTTCTTCGACCATTTATTTATTCTACAATCAAAGTTCCATATCCCATGCCCATGCCGCACTGGAATCTGTAAGTTCCTTTTTGCGTGGGCGTGAAATCCAGAGTGTCTGACGGTGTTGGGAGGGCTTTTCCCAGATTTAATTGGGGGATTGCGAAATATCTATAGCACCCTTGGATGCTGTTATCCAAGCTTATGCTTACAGGCTCTCCTGCTTTGACCGTTATCATGTTCGGGTAATAATTATAGTTCTTCAGGGATAACACGACCTTTTGCACATTTCCGTTTTGACTTGCCTGGCTAGTATTTGAATTTTGATTATTATAATCTCCGGAGATCGATTGAGCATTTGCAAAAAAGAATATACCTCCGATAACTAGTACCAATCCGATTATGACAGCGATAGTTGTATTTTTCATTATGCAAAATCTCCTGATTTTGTATCCGCAGGTTTCCTGCCGAAGACATAAGAAAATTTCCTATTTTCCATCACGCAAATATACCTCCTCTTGGTCCGAAGACAATGAACCATGTTGTTATCGCCATTAGAACAAAAGTCAAGACTATAACCGAAAAGTAACCTTCTTTGATTTCCCTCTCTCTTTCTTTTGTTTCTTTGTAAACCATGTAATTTAACCCGACCATAATTATTGCCGAAATGATAAATACAAGAATAAATGCGATTTTTAGATGGTCATTGATCAACATAAAAGCGGTCATGGCACCCATCAATCCTCCCATGAATGCAGCCATCATCCCCTCCATTATCCCCATGATGCCGCAGCATTTTCCATTCCAGATTCCGAATAAAAATCCGACTGCTATCCCGAAGAATCCTCCGAAGAACATTCCATTTATTGATGCAACATAGAATCCGATTAAGAATGAAGAAATCATTCCCAGTGTCATGCCAATCATCATACCGGACATGCACGCAAACTCTTTGTATGCCCTTATTTGCCTTACAACGAGAATTATCAATGCATAACTCAGAGAAATAAAGAATAAGTCCAGACCATATTTTGGAATGAACTCGCTTATGTTCTTAAGGGACAAAAAATAAATCCCTATTAAAAATATTGCAGAAGTTAGAAGAGAGACAACTGCAGTTTTAAGCATTTCACCTTCAACTCTCCTGCCATTCAGTTCTTTCAGGAATTCTTTAAACATGAAGAGCTCAGAAGAGGGATCATTATAATCGCTTTGGTGAAACTGGTTTCAAGAAATTAATTTGTTTTTCAGTTCGTTTAATAAATAAAAACTCCCGATGAAATCTTTGAGAAGCACGTTTATTTATTATTAACAAATTAATATATGCGAACAGGGTGAAGCAGTAAATTAGCGAGGGCATGAGCCTGAGCATTTAGTCTTTCAACACGACAATATTATTCATTCCCCTTCTCTTCCTTTCAATAATCTGTTTTGCTTCAAGTTTGTCCAATAACCTTGTCATGCCGACTTTTCCTATTTCTAACTTCTCCATTAAAGAACTTTGGAACATTGCCTTTCCTTCCTGCAAAAGAAGTTCAACGACCTTTCTCTCATCTTTGTCTAATTTTTCCAAGTCAATCTTTCTGCTTTTTTCTTTAACCTTTTTTACAATTATTCTTTCCTTAGGCTTTGCGAATATTAGGATTAATCCTAGAATGAACAATATCCCGACAATTGACAAGGCAAGATAAGTCTGAGTATCTATAGTAGTATACATTGGACAGGCTGTTTTTTCCATAGAACATCCGCTGTTCGCTATTTGTATCAGCGCGCCTTGAAAAAGAAAAATTATAACTACAATTAATGCAGAGATTCCCAGAATCAAAAATCCTACATGTTTGTTCTCCATTTTATGAGCGCCCAGTGCAGGAATCGAACCTGCGGGCCCCGAAGGGCTCGGATTAGCAATCCGATGCAATACCACTATGCGAACTGGGCTTTTAGACCATGAGCATTTAGCCAAATCTTCCTGATTTGAGCCTATGCGAACTTGGCATGATAAAATGATAAATTTAGGACTTTTAAGCTTTCCCACAACCCAATTTAATGAGTAAGAAATCATAAATTTGATTATAATCTTTGTGATATCAAAATAAATATAAATCGCATTTTTTATAATGGATTATGAATCAAAAAGAATCTTACACTCCAAACGAAGTGGCTCAAATTGTTGCCGCTTATCAGAGAATTCATGCTTATGCTACAACCACTGGAAAAGAGGTAGGCCTTTATGAGCAGTTTGTCCCAAATAATGTTAGAATTTCTATAGATAGGTTAATGGAAGCACAGAATCAGTTTTACGGGAGAGCTCAGCGTCATAATCAAGTTGAATCTATAAGAGAACTTGAAGGGAGAGTAAGTGCTTACCAAGATTTTGAGGAATTCCTTCACCTTCATGGAATGCTGAAATAATTTTCTTGTCTCACTGAATCACTTACCCATTAACATTAATATCAATCCTGCGAATGAAGTGGGCAGATCCTTAAAATAAGTGTGAGAAATTATCGGTAAAAAGTTTGCGCCGAAGAACTAAAGCTCCACGGGCCGGCAGCACAGGAACCGGAATTTAATTTTTCTATTTTTAATTCATCCGGAGAAACAAGCTGAAGGATTATTGCAACGGTTGGCGCTGCAGATTCGATATTTGAATAAAGTTTTTCCGTAGCCTGATAGCAATACACATTTCCATCAGGTTTTACATTACTGAAATCTGTATCTGTTAATCCTGAATTTGAAGGCGTAAAATAATAAGCTCCGCCGTCCAGCCCGCTTGAAGACATGGAAGTTCCTACAGAAAATATTCCAATATTCGTGTTAATATCGTCATGTATCAAGGCTAGATTAGGCTCTTCGCTGAACATTGAAGGCGATGCGCCCCCAACAAACCAGTTGCCCTGAGCAGTTCCAAGAATATCCTGCGCTGTTGTTCCGCATAATGGGCCCGCTGTTCTTTTTGAAATCGTGGTGAAGGGATTGTCTATGGCATATCCTCCAAGAAACCCGTAAAGGGAGTTCTGCAAATCGCCGGTAAAATAATCAAGCGGGCAGACAATATAACGGGAATAATCCTGTCCTGTGCTTTCAGAAAACCTTGAGTCGTTTGCATATTCCAGAGGTTTTATTCTAAAGTCTTCCAAGACCCAATCCAAAGCCTGCGAACCCTGAGGCTGTCCTCCCGCGGTTCCTATATTCTCACCCGCATTAATCTTTACATCAACATACTTGCCGCATGATTGAAAAATCTCGTCCCCCGCAGTAACATTATTGCAGTAATCAAACGGAGATGTAAAGCTATTGAGAATCTTATCTGATAGAGAAGTCAAATGATAAAAGAATCCTGAAATGTCTGAGCATGGCGCAAAGCTTAGGGTGTAATCTGTCCTTGAAATTGTTGTGCGGCTTGAATCTGTGTAATACTGGAATCTTTCTATCTTGAAAATTGTAATATTTCCCGGCGAGGACACTTCTGTTTTCAGTGCAGTTCTCTGAGAATCCAGGGGCAAATAAAGGTATAAGTGATTAATGGGAAAGACGTGGCCCGGAGGGTTTACATGTCCTAATGGCTCAATGTAAGAAATGGAAGACAAGGGAATTGGAGAGACTGAGAAAACAGCATTCCCATTTCCGCAGGAAGCAACATCCGAAGGCATGTTTGGAATATAATTCCCGTTATTATTCTGGCTTGAATTTTCTGCAGAATAGTTGCCGTAAGAATAATCAGTATAATTTGAATTATTTCCCGAATATTGATAATTCGATGAGGACTTATTCCTATTTGTAAAAAAATGAAAACCAGCGATGATAACAAGGAGGGACGCTATAATAATAGCTCCGACGATAAGAATTTTTGGCAGCCTCTTTTTATTCTGCATAGATGATTTTATTCATCAGGTTATATAAATATTTTGAGAAGGTTCTTGAAGTTCGATTCATGCTGTGGGTGCTCTAATCAGATTATTTTTTTTAACTCCTTCTTAATCTTCTCAAAATCGCAATAATCATGGGTATTTCCCGTAAATTTCACAAACCTAAAATCCTTGTTTGGTATCTTTGACAAAAGATTAAACAATTCGTCAAAACTCATAAGTGGATCGTTGTTATTTTGTATAAAAATTGTAGGGATATTATAAGAATTAAGCAAGCCTAGAATGTTAATCCTATTGTTTTTTGTCCATGAATAAGGAAGCCCCATAAAAATACATCCTTTTGGATGAAGATTTCCTTCATTTATAGATTTGAGAGCAAGAACCACCCCTGCAGATTTTGCTATTATTACATAATCTTTTTTGTTACTTAAATAATTCTTCAGTATACCACTTTCCACATCAAAATTTATTGCTGGCGTTTCATCCGTCCAATGTTTATAATACTGAATATGTGTTCTTCCGAAAGATTTTATGGAGTCTGACAAATTCTCTATCCAATCTTTTGTATTGGCATTATTTCCCGATAATAATATTATCTCCATATTTTATTAGATCTTATATATTTTTTATTATTTTTTAACATTTCTTTATTATCAAACTCAGGGGGAGCTTTTGAAATAACTCCTCTTATGCTCTTAACACGGGACAATCTTTTCAATGTCTCTTCAAGCTTATTGGCATATTTTTCTTCCTCTTGGAACTTTATAATCTCATCAGAGATGATCATAGGATGCTGTAAGACTAGCTCTTCTTTTTGAGAGATTATGTTGTTCTCAGATAGAGATACTTTCGAGTTTTCGGTTGAAATTTCTGGAGGATATAAGGATACTACCCAGTCTCCAGTTTTGTCATGCATTTTTATTATCTTCTTTAGATGATTGGAAGAAATCGGCTGATTTCCTGCTAGAAGAAGAAAAGGACCATTCAAATGTTCTTCTGAAATCTTAATTCCTTTTCTGAAGCTCTCTGGAGAATTGATTAATACTATATTAGGACCAAAGTAATTTAATGCTTCTCTTTTTATGAGTTCTCTGTTTTTTTTATTGCAGACAAGTATTATCTCTTTTATATTTAAGTCTTTCAGTGAACTCAACAAATAAGAGATTATACTTCTACCTTTATAGATATAAAGGGATTTGTCTACTCCACCAAATCTCGTAGATTTTCCGCCACACATTATAATGGCCTTGTATATCATCTCAGATAATCATTCACCAATTTAGCTGTTGAGGGGGTTATGGGCTCACTCATATTTACTGCCTTCAGATATTCTTTGCCAAGGATTTCTTTATTTGAATCTGTCCAGTCTTTATTATCTCGGTAATGGTTTATTTTATTGCTTATTCTCCTAAATTCTTGATTCAATTCAGCTAACACTTTAGGAAAATCAAAATTATCCATATCTTTAATATAACTTTCACTCGGTTTTTGCTGAGAAGAAGCAATTCCCTTAAACGGTTTCCTCATGTTAGCTACAAGATACACAAAATTTCTTGCAGATTTAAGTTTGTTTTTTTCTAAGAAGACTTTTTGTTTGGACTCTGAATAAGATGACAATAATAAATACCTTATCATATCAGAATGGTACTCATCTTTTATTATCTCCTTAAGATCCCATTCACTTATGCCCCCTTCCGGAATAATTTTAGGCCAAATTATAATCTCGTCCATTCCAGGAGAAGATTCCAGAGCTGATCTGCATAAAATTCTGAGGAAGATATATTTTGTCATGACACTATTTGATCCCGCAATAGTATAATCTGACTCTGGATATTTATGATCCCACAAATTTGCCAAAACAAAAAGAGGCCCTATATTCTGCCCTCTTAATGGATTTTTCAAAGAGTAACCTGTGGGTTTGGAAATTTGAATTAAATTAGAGGTATTCTCTCTAATCATCCTCTCAAGTTCTCCTTCAATTCGGGAAGGATGGAGCTTTATCCCTTTAATAAATCCCTGAAGATCGCTGTGACTTTTTATATCTGCAGGACTTAAAAAATAGGATCCATTAATTCTCTTTATATATCCTGATTCATAAAGTTCTTTGAAATCTTCACTTACTCCTTCGCCAACATTTTTGTCTGTGTCGGTAAGCAAATCCAAAGAAGAAAGGTTTAACATACCCCGTACAGTATCACTGTAGACTGTATTCAGATTTGCTATTTCTAAATCTTCCGCAGAGTTAATACCTGAGCCTGAATCTTTTAATAGTAAGTCTCCCCGTCTTCCATAGAAATTATAAGATCTTCCTGGAAAAATTGATTCTTGACCTTTGAATTTTCTTCTATACCTACTTACAACATCAAGTAAAACCAAAAAGAAAGCATGTCCTATATGTGTTTTGGCATTTGTATAGATTCCCAGTGGAGGATTAGCAATAATTCTTTGCTTCATACTATAGACTTTTTTCTACTAATTTAGATATCCCCTCTCCGTCAAATTCAAAATATTTAATCAAATCCTCCAAATCTCCTGAAGTTCCGAATTCAAAACCATGAGATACTATCTTTGAAGGATAATTACGTCCAGATTTCAAGATTGCTTCAGATATTGGATAAGATAATGATCTCGGATTTCCATTGTAGACACTAACTAATGGAGCCTGTGGAACAACATTACTTACGAAGTATTCGCCCAGAGTTTCACGATTTATCACATTTATTAGCCTTGATTCTATTCCTTTTGATTCCAAGATATCTGCTGCATCAAGACATCCTTTCATTGTTAGACCATTTGATACGATCGTCACACTCGGATTTCTTCCCTCCCTCACTACATAGTCAGTTGTATTTCTTTTATCTGAAGTTATATTAGGCAAAGGGCCATTATGGACCCTGATGTAGGTGGGACCCAATCTGTAATTAAAGGCAGCATTCAAGGAATTGAACAAATCAGGAGCATCCGCGGGTTCAAGGCATCTGATGCCTGGCATAAGAGTCAACATTCCAGATTGCCCAGATGGCTGATGGGTCTGACCATTCTTAGCACCCCCTATACCTCCCATATTACCTATAATGACAATTGGAGATTTCCCTTGAGAAAGAACATTCAATTGGTCTGCATTTCTGTACAAAAACTCTTCTCCGGCGTCAATTAATATTCCCGAACTTTTATCTGTGACTGCTAATCCATGAGCCATTGCAGTCATATGTTGCTCCCTTAATCCCACATCAATAAATCTTGTTTTGGGATTGTCAAGACCCAATACTGGGATTACATCCTCTCTTATTAAATCAGCAGTCAATACATAGAGATTATTGTCAGAATTTGCGAAAGTATAGTTTAGTTCTCGTATATAATCAACTAAAGCACCAAGGAGATTATGATAATCCACCCTTGCGACATTAAAGTCCAGTTCAAGAGGTTTAGGATTTTTCAAGAAGACTTCATTAGGTTGAGGAATATCTCTACGAACTCGACTCAATATCTGTTTAATATCCTTCCCTTCTAGGAGAAGGTTTTGGTTGTTTATTGCAGATTCCACATCTTCTATTTTTGCGGTACTCACTGTATGATAACCGCTATAGTGGTTTTCACATCCTCCTATGCCCTTCCCCTTTATTGTATTCGCAATAATCATTGTGGGAGATCTCTGACCTGAGTTGACCGAATTAAATACATCTTCGATATCCTCAAAGTCATGGCCATCCAAGATCTCTCTTACATCCCACCCATATCCTTCCCAGATTTTCTTAATATCAGAAAGATTGTCGGAGTAGCTTGTAGGATGCGAAAGCTGTTTTTTATTTTTGTCAATTATCACAATTAAGTTATCAAGACCAAGGTTTCCCGCGTGCCGCGCAGCTTCGCTTACATTTCCTTCCTGTTCCTCCCCATCTCCAAGAAATACATAGGTCTTAAAATCCAGATTATTGGTCTTTGCTGCAAAAGAGGCTCCTACTCCATAAGAAAGAAGCATTCCGAGAGACCCGCTTGGAGTGATATCAACCCCCGGGACTTTACTCATATCCTCATGACCTTGTAGTCTGGAATTCAAACTTCTGTAAGTTAATAATTCAGAAGGATCTATCCATCCAAGCATTGAGAAAATCTTGTATCTAAGAGGGCCAAGATGGCCTCTTACCAGTACCCTATCCCTATTTGGGTCATTAGGATTTTCAGGATTGTACCTAAGAATTCCTCCAAAATAGAGGGATGTCATAAGTTCAACGGAAGAAGAACAACCCCCGGTATGGCCACTTTTTGCATTTTTTGTGATAAAGAAGATATCTCTTCTTATCTCTTGACTTAGAGATTCTAACTCAAGTTTACTTAAACTCATTTAATGTGAAATAAATAGTGATTTATAAATATTCACTTTAGAAGAGTAACATAATGACACTAATAATTTTGTCAAAAAGTTAGGGAACAATAGCAAGAGTTATATCTGTGGAAGCCCATGGTCCTTTTCCCAAAGCCTTAAAAACAATTCCGAATAGGTTTTATCATAGCGGGGTAGAGCAGCCTGGAGTGCTCGCGAGGCCCATAAGTGAATTCGCGGAATTCCCATTCCACGTCAAGACGCGGAAACCTCGAGGTCGTGCGGTTCAAATCCCACCCCCGCTATGTTTTGAAAAATAAGAATATAAAAGCATGAAAGACGGCGATTATTGCAACCATAACTATCAACAGGTACAGGCAGAAGAATCAGATTTTTTTAGAGATTTCCCTGTTCTTTCCCCAATAGGAGAATTTAAGGGCATTCCTGAAGAAAGATCTCTGGAATACGAATGCACAAAATGTGGAGATCGGCTTGGAGTCCGTTTCAAATAAGTATTATTCAGAAAAGAAATCAATTATCTCTGCCAAAATAGAATCAGGAATTTTGCTTAAAGTAATATGCCCTGAATCGCATACTCTGACCTTAATGGAGTTTTTTTTACCAAATTCAGTCACATCCTTCTCTTTGATTTGATCATCATCTTTTCCAGCTATTATCATGATATTGGAAGGGTTTATTATCTTGCAGTTTTCCAAATTCCAGATTTTATCCTCTATAAGTCTCTGCCAATCTCTTGAATCAAAGCGATAATTCTCTACCTCGGAAGTTTTTAGATGATTTCCGAGACTCTCTATCCCCTCGACTTTCCTAAAGCTTATTACGGGAGAGACAACGCAAATTTTATTAGGGGGAAATTTGGTGGCAATGTCAAGTGCGACTCCTCCTCCAAAACTTGATCCCAAAAGAAAAACTTTTCCCGCCTTATATTTTTTGTTTTCCAGATTTCTGCCTCTTTTTAACATTTCAATAAACTCTATGATTGCTTCACTCGGCGCCCTTTCCAAAAATCTACCTCCTGATTCCCATGTACCTTCATATCTTGGAAAAAATATATCATAATCCTGCTCTGACAATTTTTTCATTAACTGGTTCTTGCTTAACGGATTGCTGGGCAGACCATCTAACAAGATTATCGTTCCTCTTGAAGGAACTTCCTCGGATAGTGCATAAGCAAAAAACAAGTTCTTATATTCCGATGAATTTATTATTGTCATATTTTTTCTCCCTTAATTTTAGATATTGCTGGTACAACCGTCCTACAATCTTCCCTAAGATATTTAGGTCCATCCCCGAATCAGACAAGAATTTTGATATTAAATTCTTTATGTTTTCATCCAATGCATCTGAAGACTTCACCAAATTAGATATTATGTGAGTATAATGATAATTGCAGTTGGATTGTTTTATAAATAATCAATTGCCTTCTTTACCTTAGATTTCTTCCCAATAATGAACCTTTGCGAAGCGCTCAACTTCTTGTCCTTCCTGTGAACACAGCCCGGCCAGCAGCATGGGCGTCTCATGCCTTCTTTAAGTTCCGAAACGACTCTTCCGACATGTTCCTTTCTTGTCTTATCGGTTTTAACCGAGATCGTCCAGCAAATCCACTCATTTCTTGCCAGCGGAGTAATGTCTTCCCATTTTTCCAGCGCCTTTTTGTCAGAACTAAGAGCTTTCTTCAAATCATCAGGCAGTTTGTGCACTGTGCCTTCTGAAATCTTTGTCATAAAATAGAATAATTGTTATAAGTTTATAAAACATGATGAATTTTGATAGATATGATCCCCCAATTCTATCAAAAAGTTTATTCATTGCTCAGAAAAGTCCCGCGCGGGCGTATCACAACATATCGTGACTTAGCTCATGCCGCTCACAGCAAAGCATATCGCGCGGTCGGAACAGCCATGAATAAAAATCCTTACGCTCCCGAAGTGCCTTGCCACAGAGTTATAAATTCTGACGGTAGGGTTGGTGGTTATGCATCAGGAACGAAAAAGAAAATTGAAATGCTGAAACGCGAAGGAATTCCAATAAAAAATGGAAAAGTTGTGAACTTTGAGAAATATTTGCATAAGTTTTAATCCATTCGCTCGGCGCATGCGCCTCGCTCATCCCTCCAACTCCCAACTAACTCGCCCACCCTCGGAAGAAGTTAATGCAAAAACAATTTTAATAATAAACAAAAACGCTGAACCTTACTTTCAGTTCCTATTCCTTATCATGGGGCGGGAAAACATTACATCGCAATATTTTTATATCGGCAATTAGGAGGATTTACATGGTATTAAAACTCGGAATAGATGAAGCTGGTCGCGGACCTGTTGTCGGCCCTCTCGTCATAGCGGGCTGTCTGATAGATGAGAAATTTGAAAAAAAGCTGAAGAAACTCGGGGTAAAAGATTCAAAAAGGCTCACGAAGCAAAAGCGCGAGGAACTTGAGGATGAAATAAAAGCCCTTGCAGAGACTTTTGAAATAACAATTATTCCGCCTCTGGAAAT
>JAGWGZ010000005.1 GCA_028867075.1 Nanobdellota archaeon
TAACATTTGATTATGCCTTCAAAACCTGAAAGAAGTTTAGATTTCGGATTGCAGAGGTATATTCCTGCTAACCTGAAGGGGGTTTTATTTCCTTTATTGAGAACCGGAGATTTTTATAGGATAAGTGGCAGCAGTGACGGTTATAGTGTGAGTTTTGTTGGAGGGATAGAAGGATGTGTTGATTATAAAAAAATAGGGCATTTTATAGCTAGCGGATTACCGTCTATTTTTGCCAAAACGCCTGCAATGTCCGAACCTCTGCCTTTACTTATGGAGAGAAATTATTTTAATGATGATTACGACCCTGAAGGAGGAGACACAGAGGATCATGTTCGCGCTTTTGTCGTCGATTCAACGCCTGCAAGAAGAGAAATAGGTCAATATAGGCGAGTTAACTCAGATGAACCGGATTTTAGTTTAGTAAATGGTGTCGAGTTCTTTAAACTTCAATTAAAAAATCTTCAACCATTTCTGGAGAAGTATCCTTTATTTTTCTTGATTTAATTTCAAAATAAAATCTATCCGCAAATATTTATTAATCTGAAAACTTTCTGCACCACATGAGAATAATCTTTGTGCGACACGGTGAGGCGGAATTCAATGTAAACCCAATCAAAGAAAATGACAATAAGGGGCTCACCAAAAGAGGGAAAGAACAGGCAAAGCATCTGGGAAATAAACTAAAAGAGCAAAATATTTCTGAGATTTATACAAGCAGCTTATTGAGGGCAAAACAAACAGGGGAGATCATTTCAAAGATAATCAAGGTTCCCATCAAGGATAATCTCAGAGAACTTGATGAATATCCCGGAAGGATTTTAAAATCAAAACTTTACACGCTTGCAAACAGAAGGCTGAAAAGGCTGAAAAGATTCCTCAGAGAAGTATCAAGAGAAAGGGAAGAGGACAAGACCATATTAATCGTTGCCCACGGGATTACTAACAGAGTAATCATGAGCCATTTTCTGGAAATTCCCCTGAAAAAGCAATTACTCTCTTTTTGGCAGCAGAACACATGCGTAAACAGAATTTACTGGAACAACGAAGTTAAAAAGTGGAGGATGGACCGCATGAATGACATCTCGCATCTTCCGAAGAATTTTGTTCTTGAATGAACACAAAGTATTAAAAACAAATTCTCTTCGGAATTGTAAGGGTGCGTAGGCTAATGGTAAACTGGATGGCTCCAGCCCATCATTTGGGGGTTCGATTCCCTCCGTGCCCATGAGCGAAGCGAGTGGGTCAGAGTGCGAAAATTCATTTTTCAATCTCCGTCCCTGTTTAACAAGATTTTTATATTCGGAAAAGCTTAATGAATAATGAAGATGAAACATATTTATCTTGACAATGCAGCTTCAACAATGGTTGATGAACGCGTTCTGAAAGAGATGATTCCATATTTTACAGAGAGATATGCAAACGCCTCTTCTGTGCATGAAATGGGGAAGGAAGCGAAGAACGCGCTGGAAGATTCAAGGAAAGCAATTGCAAAAGCCATCGGGGCAAATAAAGATGAAATTTATTTTACATCCGGAGGAACAGAATCAAATAATTTCGCGCTTAAGGGATTGTTCTTCTCAAACTTTCCGTGGAAAACTCATATTATAACAACAAAGATAGAACATGACTGCGTGCTCAACACATGCAAATGGCTTGAAGCGCGCGGAGCGCGGGTGACTTATCTTGATGTTGATGAGGAAGGCTTTGTAAATACAAAGGATATTGAAAAAGCGATAACAGACAAGACAATTGCTGTCTCAATAATCCACGGAAACAATGAAATCGGGACAATTCAGGATCTTGAAGAGATTGGAAGAATATGCAGAGCAAAAAAGATCCTGTTTCATACGGATGCGTGCCAGAGTTTTACAAAAGTCCCGCTTGATGTCGGGAAGATGAATCTTGACCTTGCCACTTTGAATGCCCATAAAATTCACGGGCCGAAAGGAGTCGGCGCCCTTTACATCAGGAAAGGGATTGAAATAACGCCGCTGCTCCACGGAGGAGGACATGAAAAGGGAATGAGAAGCGGCACAGAAAATGTTCCCGGAATTGTTGGGTTTGCGAAAGCTGCGGAGATTGCGACGAGAAAGGACATTGAAAAGATGAGGGGCTTGAGAGATAAAATGATAAATGAACTTCTAAATATGCCCGGAGTGAAACTCAACGGCCCGCGCGAAAAAAGATTGTGCAATAACATAAATATCTCTTTTGACAAAGTTGACGGCGAAGTCATAGGCGGATATCTTGAAAATTTCGGAATTTTGACATCGGCAGGAAGCGCATGCATGTCACACTCATCAAGCGGGATAAGCCATGTGCTGAAAGCAATTGGGTTATCAGATGAGAAAGCAGGAAATTCCATAAGAATAAGCATCAGCAGATTCACAACTGATGATGAAGTTGATTTCTTCCTTGAAAAAATGAGGAAAATTATGGAGAAATTCAGGAAGCTCTAAGTGAAAGATATTTAAACATAAATAGTTTATATGTTAAGGGAGGTGAAAAATGCCGAAAAAAGAGATGATGAATTGCTGCAGAGCGCACACATGGAAGGGTGTATGGATGATTGTTGTTGGTGTCCTTATCCTCATCAATGTCTTCTGGCCTTTCCTTGATTGGGGTATCTTCGCAGGAGCTCTGTTTGTCCTTGCAGGAATCTGGAAGCTTCTGACGCCGCACAGATATCACTGAGAAGAATAAGTTTTTTATTTTATTTTTAAAATATATTTCTTGAGTATCTTAAACGCATGAATACTCATTGGAACTGAATTAATTATTTTAGTTATAAAATCTTGTTTTTAGTTTAAATTTCAATGTGGCTTTGCCCTAGAAGTCCTGACTAAGAGGAAAATCATTAATTCTTGACCTAAAAGTAGGATAAAACCTCTTATTTTCTTCCGATTGACTGTAAAGTCTTAAAAAGTTTAAATTAGTGGTTTTTTAATGAATCCAAAAGAAAAACTCCGTAATGAAACTATAAATTTTTTAAATAATTTTGGAGAGGATGACAAAATAAAAACTAAATTTAAAAATATTTGTGGTAAAACAGGCCAATATAATGTGCCAGATGAACTTTTCCAGAAAAGAACTAGTAGAAAAAATAGAGTACTAATAACTTGGAAAACAGTCAAGAAAAATAAACTAACCCTTGAGCAACTTGAGACATTCTATGGAGGAGTTGTTGTGGAATTTATAAATGAAGACTATTTTGAAGAAGTTAAAGATGATAAATTATTTAATGAATTAAAAAATAGGTTGGGTTCGGATAAAATTGTTTCTGCAATGATTTCAATAAGAAATGAGGATGGAAGCTCTTCTTCGGGTGATGCAAGAAAAGCTTTCATAAAATTGAAAGAAAAATTTCCAAAATGGAACAATTTACTTATAAAAAGAAAACCCGGAATTTCAAACGATGTGAATATTGGAAATGAAAAGTGGGAAGGATATATCTATGTACATATTGCAGGAGGGCAACAGGATGTAATAAAATCTCATACATCCTCTGAATTATTATTTAATCCAGCATGCGAGTATGCTAATGAAGAAATTTGTTTAGATATTGATTTAGTAATGTCATTTTTTGCTCTAAATAGCATAGACAAAGATAAATTAAATAAAAATCAGCAAAGAAAATTAAGTGAGTTATTAAACAAGCTTAAAAATGAATTAGTCAAGAGTAGTTACGATGGAGGCAACCTATTAGATTATTGTAAAAACCACCCCTGTTTAATTTTAGAAAAAAATAAATTATTTGACCCTATTCAAGTAGAACAAATCAATATTTCTGATTTTTCTATAGACAATAAAGAAGATGACCGTAATTTAGATTTGACTCATAATGAATCGGTAAACAAGGCACGATTCTATTTTGACCATACAAAAAATTGTATATTAACCCCTGCAAGACCCAATAATCTCTTCTGGTCAAAACATCTGTCAAATATGATGCAACAAAATTTTTCTTTAGAAGAATACTTTAAACATGAAGAAGATATAGTGAAAAAAAGAAATGCAAAGTTAAAAGAGAGTGAGAAATTAATTTAATTAAATTCTTCATATTCCTGTCCTTTGTTTGTAATGTTATTCTTTATTGATTCTTCAAATAAATCTCTTCTTATTTCGCATCCGACTCCGATTCTACCCAATCTATTTGCAACTATTGCAGATGTGAAGCTGCCTGCAAAAGGGTCAAGCACAATATCCCCTTTGTAAGAAAAGAAGCGAACAGCCATCTCAGGAATATCTTCCGGGAAGGGAGCTGTGTGTCCCAATTTATTTTCTCCTTTACTGTTTATTTTAATAACTGGAGAAAAAGGAATAATATCCTTTCTCCATTTTTTTATTAGTTCTTCGGGAATTTCATTTCCTTCTCTCTTCTTTGAGTTTTGAGTAAGATTTGTTTTTAATGAGAATCTCTTTCCCCTATTGCCCTGACTTCTATTTGTGCAGTCATAGTTTTTACATTCCCAAGATTGTAATCCTATCTCCGATTGAGTATTCCCGCTAACTTTTAGACTGCCACAGTCAGGGCATGGAAATCTTGTCTTATCAAGCCGATGTTTATGAAAAATTAATATGTGTTCATAAGCATTCATAGGATATTGATAAAATGGATAAGGGGTGCTTCCATTTTTATGTCGCTCACTTTGGACTTCTCCTTTATCCCAGATATAATCATCAACAAATGTAAAGCCTACATCTTCAAAAATTTTAATTAAATAAGAGCCGAGAGGTAATCTTCTATCTCCCCAAACAGATTTAACGGTTAGATTATCATTGTCAAATATGTCTCCGATATTAAAAACGAAAACATGATGATTATCTAAAACTCTATAACATTGTTCTATTATCTTCTTCATATCTTTGAGATACTCATGAAGATTCTCCCACTGGGAGTATTCTCTTGCATTATAATATGGTGGAGAAGTTACCATTAAGTGTATTGATTCTGCAGGCAAGTCTTTTAAGAAATCATAAACATTTCCCCAGTATATCTTAATCCTTCTATTGTCATTATTCATAAAATTAAATAAGGCCTGACTAAAATTCGGATTTTCTTCTCTCTGATATTTCCGCTTGATATATTCCTCATAAGTTCTAATAAATCTCTCTATAATCTCCTCCCTTGTTTGTTCTTTACCATCCCTTAGCTCATCAAGAAACTGCGTTAATTCTCCCGGATTAAATATCTGCCTAAGATATTTGTCACTTGTCTTAAGGATATTATTTAAGTAATCTGCCTCCTCTTTGTCTTCCATAAAAAGTGAAGAGGTTAGTCTTTTTTAATATTTTCTATACAGAATTTCTCCTCATCAATTCAGACATTTTCACAATTTCTGCTTCTGTAAAATCCTTCAGGTTTATAAAATAAGGCTGAACCATATCCTTCAAATCAGAGATATTGCTTGGTGAGCTATCACCAGCATAATAAGATACGACAGCAACTGTTCTTGAAAGGTTTTCTTTTACACATTTGACCGCTTCAACCAAGTCCGTATCCCCACTAAGAATTATGGCAAAATCATATGCTTGGGTATGAGCTAAATGAACCAAGTCTGTAGCAAGGCTAACATCTACTCCTTTCTGGAACACATCGCCGTCAAAATTATTCTTCAATAAGGTAGTCTTCAATTCTGCGGGGAATTTAAATGAGTTAATATTGTTGAAGAATTTTTGCTGGGCATTTTTGTTTCTAATTTGCCTATCTATTTGCTTAGTAAAGGATTCTTGTTTCTCTTTGAGATTTTTTATAATGCTAAGAATATGCTCCGCAGTATTATGGTGGACCATTTGTTTTAAATCGCAATTTTTCCTTATGTCTCTCAGCAAATCTCTTTCAAGATTGATAGTTCTTTGCAATCTCCATATTTTATTTTTGCATTCCCATTTGACTGCATTAATTATTCGGGCATTATATCTCCCTGTATAGAAAATTACCTTAATCAATTTCAGTTCATCCTTGTTAAATTTATCCTTATAAGTTTCTTTAAATTTTTCAAATATAAACGGTATATATTTGTTGATGTCCCAAAATCTTTTTTTATCCTCATCACGACCATCATTAATGAGATTGAGACTCCCGTCAAAGTTATTTTTATCAACAAAAATGATTACATTCATATAGAAATATCAAGAGGGTCCATACTTTTTAAAGTATGAGCCCCTCTATTAGTTATTATTTTTAATAAGAATAACTTCCTTAAAAAACTTAACATTTATAAATAACATATATATCATGTGTTATATGGCGCAGCTTCTTCCTAAATGGCTTCAGAGAAGGCATTTGCTCCTAAAACACGAATTTGACGGAAGAAAATTTACGTTTAAGGAAGCGCAGGAAGCACTTGGCGACGATTCCAGAATAGTTAACTTATGCTTGTCGGAACTTAGGAAAGCTGGATGGTTAACATCCGAACAAAATCCGAAAGAGACGAAGACAAAATTATACAAGCTGGAAGATAGGGAAAAGGTTGAAAGGGAGATAATAAATGAATTAAAAGATGGTTAAATTTGAGGTCGAAGCTATTAGCAATCTACAGAATACCACTTTAAGAGCCGGCATTATCAAAGATGGCATGATAGAGATTCATACCCCGGCGAGAGTTCTTAATTCTGCCGAGTTTGACAATGGAAAAAAGATTGAATCTAAGGGTCTCGGAATTTCCCAATTTCCGCATCAGGTATTTGAGATAACCAAGTTCATGAAACCTGAGAGACTTGTGGAATTTTCCAGAAACGCCGATATTTCTGCAACTATCTTAAAGCAGGTGAAAAGAATATCTGATGCAGCGGGGGCGGGGAGATTGACAATCTTCCATCCAGTAATAAGCAGAAATCCTATTAGTGACGAGATAAACACGAAACTAATTGAATTGCAGCTTGCTTCAAATATAGACCTTATTGCAGTTATTGATGAGTATGGTTCTTCTGTCCCAAAATTCGTGAATCGCTTGCAGAGTTCAATAAAGAGAATAAATGATTCAGAGCAATATGCAGAACCTATGCCTATGATTCGAATTGATTCTGATTACAACATCTTTGGAGAAAAGATTGATGCAGCAATAAACGAGGGGGTTAAAGTAATCAATATTGTTTATGCACCAATAGATAAAAATTTTGCCAACTATTCTTACCTTATTAATCTCACAAAAAATAAAGGAAAAAAAGTCTGGATACACATGTCAGAAGTCCCGAGGAGACTGTATAAAAAAATTCCTGCAATGCATCTTCTTCCCTTGGTCGGGATTGATTCTTACGCACTAAATTCAAGGCCTTTTCCTATGGGGTTGATTAAGAGAAAAGAAGTTGCTGTGAAAAGATTTGATAACATTAGTCTCAGGTTCTTGACTTTGCCAGAACATATAAAGTTATATGGCGATAATCCTAAATGTAATTGTTTTGTTGAGAACAGACAAAAATTATCTGAAGTCCTTTCTGTTTTTCAAGCGGCAGAATTGCTTTCCCCCGCAATAGCCTGCCACGAGGCAATATCCAGTTATTATGAGCTGCAAAATTTTCGAAGAGCTATAATTCAAAAAAGAGCAAGGGAATATTTATCTGGAAAAGAGAATCTTATATATCCAATTAAGAAATTGTTAAAGATTGACTTGGCTCAACAGCAATTGTAGGATTCAATTCTGCAAGAGAAATAATCTGTACCTCTATTTCCTTGGCAAATTTTTTTGCCATGGCATTTCTTAAATGATGACAATACTGGAATTTTCGCCATTCTTCACAGTCATGATTACAAATGTAAGTTTTTCTCCACTCATTCATTTTATCTAAAAGCAATTTGTTTTCGCTTTCCCAGCTCATTTTTTTGGTATAACTATCAATATTTCCTCCCCAACAAAATCCCGGGGAACAGTGACTTTCCCGGATGATTCATTATTTAGGGAAACCTTCCGCGATAGAACCTCTTTTACTTCTATAGAAATTAATTTCAGCTGACCCTTGAATTTTCCTTCGAGTTTCATAGTCTATATATAGACTATTAATAGACTATTTAAATTTAACGCAAATTTAACTTAACCGAAAGATATTTAAATAACATATATGTTAATAGGATATAAGTAAATAGATAGGCAGGTATCAAGCCTGCTTTCATATTCAAAATGGAAGAGCAAATCAAACTCCCAGTAGAAGCAAAATATTCCCAGAAATGGCACAAGTATAACCTTGCCAAAACCAATGAGAAACGGCTTTTTGTAGAGCTGCTGCATGACTTATCAAGAATTATCCAAGAATCAAAATATTCCTTCGGAAGGCCTTCAATTCCATTAAGGGATTTGTTCTTCTGTGCCGGGCTTAAATTATACACTGGCTATTCTGGAAGGAAAGCTATGAGCGACATAAGGCATGCAAAAGAGGCAGGCTATATTTCTACCGCACCGCACTATAATACTTTGACGGAATTCTTAAGATGCCCAGCAACTTATGATTTGTTTTCAAAGCTGCTTACAATATCTGCAATGCCCTTAAAGAAGTTAGAAGACCAATATTCAATAGACAGCTCTGGCTTTGGCAGCTACCAGTATGAGAGGTGGATGAGAGTGAGGTTCAATCCAGAAGCCAAAAAGAAATGGAGAAATTATCTGAAAGGCCATATTATGATTGGAACCCGGACAAATATAATTTGTGAATGTGAAATAACACCGGGAAACTTTTCGGATGTGAGACAAGCTCCTTCTATGGTCATAAAGGCCGGGGCAAATTTTGATGTGAAAGAAATATCTGCAGACAAAGGATACAGCTCAAAATTATTATTTCGGATTGTGCAGAGCATTGGCGCATTGCCTTATATCGCATTCAAGAATAATGCAAGGCTTCCAGATGAGAACACTGCAGATATTTGGAACCAAATGTTTCTTTTATTTCGGGATAAGCGTGAAGAATTTTTCCAGCATTATCACAGGCGTTCAAATGTTGAGGCAACATTCGGGATGGTCAAGACAAGGCTGGGGGAATTTCTCAAATGCAAGGATTACCATTCCCAAAGAAGCGAGCTAATAATGAAGTTTATCTGCCATAATATTTGCTGCCTTATCCAAGAGATGTATGAGAATAATATTCATATAGACTTTGAAAAAGAGAATAAGGTGTTTATTGACCAGAAAGTCCCTGAAGAGCTTATTACAAGAGATGCTTCAAAAGCCCAAAATCCGCTTGATACAGACTTCTCAGTCAGCGAAAATCAAGGGGGCGACTATTAGGGCAAAGTCTTTCAATGTCATCACATCCTAATGATGATAAATGTTTAAATAATACTTCTGAATAAAATACTCCGTTGTACAATCTGTAGTAATACAGGGAAGTTTAGCATACAATAACTTGTATGGCGAGGACCAAAGTTCCTTTGCTTAACCTACTATTCAAAAACTCATGAACTGCCCATATTGTTCACACGAAGAATCAAAGGTAACGAACAAGAGAGATTCGCCGCTCGGGATAAGGAGAAGGCGCGAGTGCCTTAAGTGTGGGAAGAGGTTCACAACATACGAAAGAATCGAGAAAGCTGATTTTTATGTTGTGAAAAAAGACGGACGAAGGGAAAAGTTCAGCAGGGAAAAACTGGAGCATGGCGTGGAAAAAGCATTTGAGAAGCGCCCGGTTCCAAAAGAAAAAATAGAGAAGATGATAAACGAAATTGAAGAACATTTGAGAAAAACCGGGAAAAAAGAGGTAAAAAGCTCGGCAATCGGCGAGCTCGTGATGAAAAAAATGAAAAAACTTGACCATGTCGCATATATAAGATTTGCATCCGTATATAGAGATTTCAATGACATAAAAGATTTTAAGGAGGAACTGAAAGAGTTGTAAGATGGCAGAGGTTAATGTTAATGCAGATCCGTATTTGGGTACGACCGAATTGAAAAGATACATGCCTCCGGAATGGGATTGGAAGAAGGAGCTCAGGACAAATCAATATATGAGCCCGGTACAAAGGAAAATAATTTTGAGGCTTCATGACCCTGACTATCAGCGGTTTGAACTCGACCCATCTTTTGTGGATAAGTACAGAAGAATAAAACCTCCTTTCGGGTTTAATGGATTTGGTGAACTGGTTTACAAGAGAACTTATTCTAGAATTATGCCCGACGGAAAGAATGAAGAATGGACAGACACTGTCAGCAGAGTCGTTAATGGGACTTATAATCTTCAAGAGAGATGGATTCAGGATAGGGGCCTGGAGTGGAATGATTACAAGGCTCAGGAAAGCGCCCAGGAAATGTTTGACAGAATGTTCAAAATGAAGTTCCTTCCTCCCGGAAGAGGAATTTGGGCAATGGGGTCAGAAATTACAGAAGAAAGAGGACTTTATGCTGCATTAAACAATTGCGCATTTGTATCAACGGAAAATATTTCAGAAAAATTATCGAAACCATTCAGATTTTTAATGGATATGTCCATGCTGGGGGTTGGCGTGGGCTTTGATACTAAGGGCGCAGCGGAGGGGATGACTGTAAGAGGAGCAGATTATAGAAGAAGCAGAGAAAGATTTGTTATACCTGATTCAAGGGAAGGATGGGTTGAAAGTGTAGGCAGAGTAATAGACAGCTATCTCCAGGGAACAAGCCCGATAAAGATTGTCTATGACAGGATAAGACCGCGGGGAGAACTAATAAGCGGATTTGGAGGGAAGAGTTCCGGTCCTGAACCTTTAAGGGAGTTGCATGACAGTTTGGAAGAAATATTAAGCAAGAATAAAGGGAGACCGTTAACAGCCAGAACAATTGTTGATTTGCAAAATGTAATCGGAAGATGTGTTGTTGCTGGAAATGTAAGAAGGACAGCAGAGATTGCCCTTGGTGAAGCTAATGATGAGGAGTTTCTTGATTTGAAGAATTATGAAAGAAATCCCGAAAGGAGTGGATATGGATGGACCAGTAATAACTCTGTCTTTGGCGTTGTGGGTATGGATTATCATGAAATTGCCGAGCGTATAAGAAATAACGGCGAGCCGGGCGTAATCTGGCTTGATAACATCAGAAAATTCGGAAGGATGATTGATCCAGCAAATAATAAAGATCACCGTGCAAAAGGAGTTAATCCCTGCGTTGAGCAGTCTATGGAAGATTTCGAGCTTTGCAACTTAGTTGAAACGTTCCCATTTAACCACGATAGCAAACAGGATTATCTAAGAACCCTGAAATTTGCTTACATGTATGCCAAAACAGTCTCCCTCGGAGAAACACATTGGCCTGAAACAAACAGGGTCTTGCTCAGAAACAGAAGAATCGGGGCCTCTGTAAGCGGGGTCTCTCAGTTCGTAAATAAAAACGGACTGGAAGCATTAAAAGAATGGCTTGAAGAAGGATATGCAACGATTCAGCATTATGATGAAGTGTACAGCAACTGGATGACTGTGCCTCGCTCAATAAAAACAACTTCTGTAAAACCATCTGGGACTGTAAGTTCTGTCGCGGGCGCAACGCCGGGAATGCACTGGCCTATTTCAGAATACTACATTCGGAGAATGAGACTAAGCAAAGGCAGCGAACTGGTTGGTCCTTTAAAAGAAGCCGGGATACCTATTGAAGATGATTTCTATGACAAGAGCTCATTGGTTGTCGAATTTCCCGTGCATGTCGGTGAGGGCATAAGAAGTGAACAGGAAGTATCCATGTGGGAACAGTTTGAGATGACCACTTTCCTCCAGAAATATTGGGCTGATAACCAAGTAAGCGCTACAATAAAATTCCAACCGGATTTAAGCACTCGGGAGGAGATAGAATTAGAAAGATTGCTGCAAAGGAGGGAAAAATGGGGCAGAAGAAGTTTGGAACTGAGTTTGGGAACAGCGAAACCAATTGAAAAATTCGAAAAAGCTCTCAAGTTTGTTAGATTATTTGAAGAGAGGTATGGTGAGTTTGATGTTATACAAGACCAGAATAAGATGGTGAGGTGGAATGATGTTCTGCACTTCGTAAAAGACAAGTATTTCATCTTTACACAATATGATAATGACCGAATCAAAGAGCTGGAAGAAAAGGCTGCGCGCTCCGAGGGAGGACAGATTGAGCATGCATTGAACCATTTCCAATATGAACTTAAGGGGATAAGTATGCTCCCAAAAAAAGAAGATGCCTATAAACAGTTACCATTTGAGCCAATAACAAGAGAAGAATATCTCGAGAGAACAAAGAATCTTAAGCCAATTGACTTCAGCAAAGTACAGTCAGAAAAAGCGAATGTTGATAGATTCTGCAATAATGACACTTGTGAAATAGAAATAGAAAATCCTGATAATGGGCAGTCCCAAAAGAGGACAACTGTTGGTCCTCTATCAATTCCAATGCTTAATAATCTGCCGCAGTAATTTATTTAAACAAAAATTAAATTTTTTCTCGGGAGAAAAAGCAAGATGAAAATATCTTCTCTAAGAATTTTGGAGCTGAATGACAAGTACAATTTAATAGAAGGATTATCTGAAAGGGAACTGAACAATCCTGAAGGTTCCGGAATTGATCTAAGGGCCGGACAGGTTCACAAGATTACTGGAGACAGTTTTCTTGGAGCAGACGGCACCAGCAGAGAAAGATATTCATCAAAAACAGAGCTTCTCGGTGATGTTGAAAAAGACGGAAATAAGCTGATCACATTAAAGCCAAGTGAGTTTGTTCTTGTAACCACAATGGAAGTCATTCATGCTCCTGCAGAAAAAATAAAATACGAAGAATCTTTTCCGGAGGGATATATCATTCCCAAAGTCTGGCCGAGAAGTTCTTTACAAAGAGGCGGAGTGAGCTTTCATGCTACAAAGACGGATCCGGGATACAGGGGAAAACTGACTTTCGGGATAAAGAACCAGGGCAGCGAGAACTTCTCCTTTGAACTCGGAGCAAGAATGCTCAACATAGAGTATGAACCTGTAATCGGGGAGATAAAGAGGGCCTATTCAGGACAGCACCAAGGAGGCAGGGTAACGAGCCAAGGCCAGAAAGAAATCCAAAATTAAAATGAAGAACTATTCTTTAACTTCTCAGGAAAGAAGCGATTATTGTGTATGCTCTGTAGTCCAAGCTATTTTCAGAGCGCATAAAATAAATCTTTCACAAGATGAAATTGCAAGAAATTTGACGCGTTCGGGGGACGGGTTCAGGGTTGATGACGGCATATTTTCTGAATTCATGAAGACTAATGGATTTGAATATCATCATTTTGTCTACAATGAAACTCCTTTCAATGAACCAGACACTTTACTCAACGAAATGAATGAGCATGGGGGGATTGTTGGGATAAGAGAGCCCGGCCAGATTTATCCGCATATATTAAGGAACCATGTTTACCTTCTCCAGAATTTTGAAGATCCTCTGCTTATGCTGATTAACCCAAAAAATAATGGTTTGGTCGTAAAAGACATTTACACCTTGAGGAGAGAAATGGCAAGGATGGAAGTGGGGTTTTTTGGACTTTTTAGAGAGTATATTGAAAGATAATTATCTTTAAATAGAACAGAAATAAATTTTTTAAAAATGGTGGAGCAATATCTTGAACATTGCAGAAGAATTTTGACTAATCCGGCTTCTGGATATAAACCGGGTAGCAAAGGTGCTGGATTAATCTCTTTATTCGGGCATCAAAATGAATATGATCTAAAGAAGGGATTTCCTTTGCTCACAACAAAAAAGATGTTTACAAGGGGAGTAATTGAAGAGTTACTCTGGTTCTTCAGAGGGGATACAAACATAAGATATCTTGAAGAACGGGGGGTAACTATCTGGAGACCAAATACTTTCCAGTACCATCTTCCCGCAATGATCAAAGAGGGCATTTTTCCTAAATTTGTGGGGATGGATGAAGCAAAATATTCTGCAGAATGGGAACAAGCAATGGAAGATTTTGGACAGATGATTAAGGAAAGTGAGGATTTTGCTGCGAGATGGGGTGATGCGGGGCCGATTTATGGGAAGCAATGGAGAGGATGGGAACATTATAACAAGAAAACTGGTAGAATCGATTTGATAGACCAACTTGGAAATGCAATAGAAGGGATGAAGAAAAAACCCTTCGGCAAAAAATACATGCTAACGGCATGGAACCCAGGACAGACTGATGAAATGTCGCAGCCATCCTGCCATGTCCTATCTCATCTAGATGTGAATGAGGATGAAGATACAGGAAAACTTAGATTGGATTTGGGAATGTATCAAAGAAGTTCTGATATGTTTCTGGGAGTGCCTTTCAATATTGCAAGCTATTCAATTCTCACACATATAATTGCAAACCAGCTCGGACTGGAACCAGGGAGATTCGTTCATAGTTTTGGAGATGCTCATTTTTATACGGGATTGCAAGAAAGAAGCGAATGGTATTCAAGAACTTGGAAGGAACTAAAGCAAAAAGCAAGAGTTGTTTCAAGCAATGAAGAGTTTTTGAATATTCTTAACTGGATAAATCAAAATGCTCCATCGGGCAATGAGGAAAGATATGATCATGTAACCGCAATCCTTGAACAGTTGACAAGAGAACCTAAACCCCTGCCCAGATTATCAATAACCCCTGGAAAAAGTATTGATGATTTAACCATAGATGATTTCAAGATTGAAGGATATAAAAGCTATCCCTTGATAAAAAGAGAGATGCATGTTTAAATGGACCTCATAATGGTTGTGGCTGCTTCTGATAATGATGTCATCGGAATCCGTGATGAAAAAGGATTCAGAATCCCGTGGAGAATAAAAGAAGATGTAGAACATTTTGTGGGATTAAGGACCGGGAAACCAATAATAATGGGCAGATCAACCTATCTTTCCATCCCGGAAAGATTCAGGCCATTGAAAGGGAGCAAAAACATTATACTTTCAAGCAGCATGGAGCCTTCTGAAGGAATTTGCGTTGCAAGAGACATACCTGAAGCATTGGAACTTGCGAATGGACAAGATACAATCCTTGGCGGTGGAGAAGTTGTTTACAGAGAATTCTTGCCGCTGATAACAAAAATTGAATTAACAAGAGTTCATGGGATTTATGAGGGAAATGTATACCTTCCGGAGATAAACTGGGATGATTGGAATCTCATTGAGAATGGACGCATTGCGAGAGAAGAAGATGTTCCTCGGCTTTTGTCAAAAGATGGAATTTCATATTCTTTCTTAAGTTATGCAAGAAAGTAATTCTGGAAAATTTTATAAACATATTTCTTATTTTTAATTCATGGAAGAAGTTCCTGAACTCACAAGCAAAGAATTTGAAAGTTTCACAAAAAATGGGATCGTTTTGATAGACTTTTTTGCGGACTGGTGCATGCCCTGTCTTATGATGGCTCCGGTGGTTGAAGAGCTCTCTGAAAAATTCAGGGGAAAGATAAAATTCGGAAAAGTCAATGTAGATGATTATCATGAACTTGCACATAAATTCAGCGTCATGTCCATACCAAACTTCGTGCTTTTCAGGGACGGAGAGAAAATAGGACAGTTCATAGGCGCAATGCAGTCAGAGGATTTTGAGGACAAGCTCAAAGATATTGTATAATTCTTTGCATAGAATATTTTTTAAATTGGTTTTTTATTATTTTCGTATGGTTCCGTAGCTCAGCGAGGACACCTACGGTTTCCTTCGCTTAATCTTCCCTTTAAGTTTAAAAAGATTAATTCGCTACAACCATAAACGGTTCCGTAGCTCAGCTTGGTAGAGCACTGGACTTTTAATCCAGGTGTCGGGGGTTCAAATCCCCTCGGGACCACTTAATAAAATGGACATAACAATCATTGAGAGATTTCTTGTTGTATTCGTACTGACATTTATCTACGGCCTGGAAAGACAGAGAAGCCACAAGCCGATTGGATTCGGAACATTTATTCTTGTCGCGCTCGGCGCATGCGGGCTGGCAATAACAGCAGACCAGCTTGGAATCGCGAATTCAATAGGCCTGCTTGGGGCAATCGTAACGGGCATTGGTTTCCTTGGTGCAGGAGCCCTGATAAGAACATCAGATAAAATTTTCGGCTTCACGACAGCAGCAAGCATCTGGCTCTTTTCAATATTCGGAATGCTCATCGGACTGAACATGTATTATATCGGACTTATCATCTATCTATTGGTCTGGATTGTGGTCTTCACAGACAGGTATCTTGAAAAAAGATTCATAGGCTCTTACAGGAAAGAAATCTCAATAAATACAAGAGGATTTGTTGAAAAAACAAGAATAACAGAGGTACTGTCAAAATACTGCACAAGTTTCAAGCTCATCAATGTCGGAATAAACCGGAAAAACAGAGAGGTAAAGCTGAAATACCTGATTGAGGGGCTCAAAAAAGATATCGAATCCCTTTTGAAGGAATTTTACGGAAAAAAATGGTGCAATTCAGTGGAATTGGGATAATTGAAAAATAAAACAAAAGCTTTTTAAACCAAATTTTTATATCCTTTATTGTCCCTGTTTAAAGATAAAAAGTTTTTTAAGAAAAAGAATCAAATGCACATCCTCCAGTCCAAACATACCAAGCTCACCGAAAAAGATGCTGATGAAGTTCTTTCCAAATTAAATGTCTCAAAGGCCCAGCTTCCCAAGATTTTATCGACGGATCCTGCGCTCCCAGAGGGGTGCGAAGTGGGGAACATGATAAAAATTGAGAGAAAAGACGGGGATAAAACAGAGACGTATTTCAGGGTTGTCGTATAAAATTCAAATGGAAAAAAGCAATCATCTTATAGTGCGGAAGTATCTTCAGGAACACTCGCTCGTATCTTCAAACATAATCTCATTCAATGACTTCATAGAAAACAGAATGCAGGAAATTGCGAATGAGATTTCGCAGACGATGGAAAAGGGGGAATTTGATATCTCGCTCGGAAAAGTAAAAGTCGGGAAGCCGAATATAATAGAAGCTGACGGGAGTTCATCTCTGATAATGCCTTATGAGGCAAGGCTGAGGAACCTGACCTATTCTGCCCCGGTTTATCTTGAACTCACTGTAAAACATGAGGACCAGGTTGATTCTGAGACAGTTGAAATCGGAAGGATACCTGTAATGGTAAAAAGCAGTATATGCAACACTAATGGTTTATCAGGTGACGAGCTGATAAAAAACTATGAAGACCCGCAGGACTGCGGCGGATATTTCATAATCAACGGGAATGAAAGAGTGATGGTGATGGCGGAAGACCTCGCGGAAAACCAGCCGTTCATTGAGGAAGACAAGAACGGAAATTTAACATTAAGATTGTTCTCATTGAGGGGAACATACAGAATTCCTGTTTTGGTTTCTGAAAATAAAGAGGGAATAATCAACACCTCTTTCAGCAGATTCAGGGACATTCCTGCAGTCATCCTGCTGAAGGCGCTCGGGCTGATAAAAGAGTCTGACATAGCCAAGTACATCGGAATGGAAACAGATGACATTATAGTCAACCTTTATGAGTATGTCAACATTGCTTCCCAGGAAGATGCGATGATGTTCATTGCAGAAAAAACAAATTTGCAGGGGACAAAAAAAGAAATCCTTGACAGGGTAAAACAGAGAATTGATTCCTTCCTCTTCCCCCACATCGGCCAGGACAAAAAAGACAGGATAAAGAAAGCAGTTACCTTGTGCAAGCTGATAAAGCAATTCCTGATTGCAAAGGCAAACCCGGCACTCAGAACGTACAAGGACCATTATGCAAACAAGAGAGTCAGACTTTCGGGAGATCTGCTTGCAAACCTCTTCAGAGTAAATCTCGGAATCCTTCTTAGAGACATACAATATTCACTTCAGAAATCCATGAAAAGAAAGAAATTTTCATCATTAAGGGTGATATCCAAGTCAACATTGTTTTCCCACAGGATTGAATCCGCAATAGCAACAGGAAGCTGGGTCGGCGAGAGGAGCGGAATTACGCAGAATATGGACAAGACAAATTATCTTGCAACAATCTCTCAGTTACAAAGAGTTTCCAGCATGCTTTCAACAGAACAGGAAAACTTTGAGGCAAGAACTCTTCATCCGACGCAATACGGAAGATTCTGCCCGATTGAAACTCCTGAAGGAACTGAAATTGGACTGAGGAAAAATCTTGCAATATTAAGCAGAGTATCCACAAGGGTTGAAATCAATGAGGCTGAATTTGTAAAAGAGCTGGAAAAAGACGGGCTTGACGAAGAAGGAATAGAAGGAACAGAAGTTTTCCTCAATGGAGTGTTCATCGGGAACATAAAGAATGCAAAAGAATTTGTAAAAAGCATCAGGGAAAGAAGGAGAAGCGGGAAACTTCCTCTTCAGATGAGCGTAAGAGATTACCCTGAATTTAAGATAGCGGTCATCTCAACAGATCCGGGAAGAGTTCTAAGGCCGTTGATTGTCGCTGAAAACGGAATCTCAAAGCTTACTGATAATCATCTTGTCCAGGTTGAGCAGGGTGAAATGAACTGGGATGATATGACAAGAGAAGGAATCATAGAATATCTTGATGCTGCGGAAGAGGAAAATGCGCTCATCGCACTTAGAAAAGAGGACCTGACCCCGGAGCACACACATCTTGAAATTGAGGGAATAACCTTGATGGGAGTTGTCACGAGCCTACTGCCATATGTTAACCACAATTCATGTGCAAAACTTATCAAAGGAAGCAAGGGATACAAGCAGGCACTCGGAATTTATGCTGCGAACTATCTTGCGAGAATCGACACTGACGTTTCTGTCCTCCAGTATCCCCAGAGGCCGATTGTAAAGAGCTTCATTTATGACACTCTGAACATCTATCCGGCAGGGCAGAACCTTGTCGTCGCAATAATGACTTATGATGGATACAACATGGAAGATGCCATCGTATTTAACAGGGGAAGCATAGACCGTGGCGTCGGAAGAAGCTTTTTCTTCAGGCCATATTCCGCGGTTGAAATGAATTATTCTGGAGGACTAAGAGATGAAATTGCAATTCCCGAAAAAGATTCCTCCGGATACAAGATGGAATCCAGCTACAGAATGCTTGAGAATGACGGAATAATCTTCCCAGAAGCTGATGCTGCAGAGGGGGATGTCCTCATAGGAAAGATGTCTCCTCCAAAATTCCTCTCGGAAGCGCGTGAGATTTCAGTCAAGACCAAAAAAGAATCTTCTGTCACAATGAGACAGGAAGAAAAAGGAACTGTTGAGTCTGTATTCGTCACCGAAGATTCCGAAGGGAACAAAATTGTTCAGGTAAAAACAAGAGACCACAGAATTCCTGAAATCGGGGACAAGTTCGCAGCACCATCTGGACAAAAGGGAGTCATCGGCGCGATTGTTCCTGAAGACGACATTCCATTTACATCAAGAGGAATAAGACCAGATGTCCTGTTCAATCCTCATGGACTTCCAAGCAGAATGACTGTCGGATATCTTCTTGAATTGCTCGCGGGAAAAGTAGGCTGCCTGAGGGGAGAAGTTGTCGACGGAACACCATTCCTCGGAGAGAGCAAAGAATCTCTTGAAGCGCAGCTGAAAAGCCTTGGATTCAGGTATGACGGAAAAGAGACAATGTACAACGGGATAACCGGAAAGAAATTTGACATCAAGATTTTCGTCGGGGACCTCTACTACCTGAAACTGAAATATATGGTCGGCAACAGGATACATGCAAGAGCGTCCGGAAAGATTGCACTTCTTACAAGGCAGCCCGTCGAGGGGCGTGCAAGGGGAGGAGCGTTGAGGCTTGGTGAAATGGAACAACAAGCTCTTGTAGCCCATGGTGCGTCATTATTGCTTAAAGAAAGATATGATTCTGACAAGATTGTCCTTAACATCTGCACAAGATGCGGTTCAATCGCAATTGAAGACAACATAAGAAGCAAGATAATCTGCCCTATCTGCGGCAGCGAAGAAGCAGAGCCGGTTGAAGTCTCTTATGCATTCAAACTCCTGCTTGAAGAACTGCAGGGACTGCACATTCACACTAAATTCAATTTAAAGAATAAATATGAGTAAAGATACATATAATCAGAAAAAGTCAAGAGTAGTGGAGATGTGGTTTGAAGAAGGTTTCACAAATCTTGCTTCGATAATTTTCAAAACTGAGAACCCTGAAAGGTTCATAAAAGAATCAAAAGGAGTGAAATACTTTGAATACGGGGCTCTTCGTTATGAATTTAGAGGGAGGACTTTGCAATAAAATGATTCAGCAAACAATAAGAAAAAAAGTAGACGAAATAAAGTTCACTTTGTTCAGTCCTGAAGAGATTAAAAAGATCTCAGCCGCAAAAATAGTGACACCTGAACTCTATGATATTGATGGCTATCCTGTTGATGGTGGATTGATGGACCTTAGACTTGGTGCGATTGATCCTGGTGTAAGATGCAGAACCTGCGGCGGAAGACTGAAAGAATGCCTCGGCCACCCGGGAAGAATTGAACTGGCCCGTCCTGTCGTGCACCTGAAATACATACCTCTTCTGGAAATGGGGTTAAGATGTTTCTGCCACAAGTGCGGGAAGCTGCTGCTGGATGACAAAAATCTCAAGAAATATTCACAAAGCGAGAGGGCAAAGAAAGCAAAGGATGTAAAGAAATGCCCATACTGCGGGGCAGAGCATGAGAAAATAAAAGTTGATAAGCCGACAAGCTTCTATTCCGGAAAAAAGAGACTGTTCCCGACGACAGTAAGGGAAATATTAGTCAACATTCCTGATGAAGAGCTTAAGAAAATCGGGGTTGATCCCGCAAGCGCAAGGCCTGAATGGGCAATACTGACATACCTTCTTGTTCCGCCTGTAACTGTCCGCCCTTCTATTATTCTTGAAAGCGGTGAGAGAAGCGAAGATGATCTGACTCATAAACTTTCTGACATAATAAGGGCAAATCAGAGATTATGGGAAAATCTGAATGCAGGAGCCCCTGAGGTTATAATTGAGGACCTATGGGATCTGCTGCAGTTCCACATTACAACATTCTTTGACAACACTGTTTCAAGAATTCCGCCTGCAAGGCATAGAAGCGGGCAGCCGCTTAAAACAATCACTGAAAGAATCAAGGGAAAAGAGGGGAGAATAAGAAAGAACCTTGCCGGAAAGAGGGTTAATTATTCTTCCAGAACAGTCATCTCTCCCGATCCCTACATGGAGATAAATGAAATCGGAGTTCCATACGAGATCGCAAGAGTTATAACTGTTTCTGAAACTGTCAATGATCTGAACATAGAAAACCTGAAGAAATTAATTTTAAGCGGAGATGAATATCCGGGCGCGAATTATGTGATAAGACCCGACGGAAAGAGAAAAAAGATAACTCCTGAACTGAAAGAAGAGATAATCAATGAGGTAATTCCAGGATACAAAGTTGAAAGACATCTGCAGGATGGAGATGTCGTACTGTTCAACAGACATCCAAGCCTTCACAAAGGAAGCCTCATGGCGCACTTTGTCCGTGTCCTTCCCGGAAGGACATTCAGAGTTCATCCTGCGGCAGTAACCCCTTACAATGCCGACTTTGACGGAGACGAAATGAATATCCATTCTCCCCAGACAGAAGAAGCCAGAGCAGAGGCAAGAATCCTACTTGATGTGAAAAAGAATTTAATCTCTCCAAAGAACAACACGAACCTTATCGGGTGCACTGGAGACGCTGTCACAGGGAACTACCTCCTGAGCCTTGGTGAATTCACAAAAGATTTTGCTGATGATTTGCTTTACAAGTGCGGAATAGACAAAGAAGTTTCTGCAAAGAAAGTTCCGGGGACAGAAATAATTTCCCATATACTTCCAAAGACTGATTTTGAAAATGAATCAGTAAAAATCAAAGACGGAAAAATTGTCAGGGGCTTTATTGACAGAACTGTATTCAGTGATGAGGATGGCGAGATGGTGATGAAACTGGACAAGGAACTTGGAAGAGATGCTACATTTGCTACGCTAAAAAATGCATATGCCCTCGGAACAAGATACATAACAAACAGGGGAATCACGATTTCTGTCGGGGATTTGGATGTCAGCAAGAGAGTCTTGGAAGAAAAAGACAAAATAATAAAAGCTGCTGAGAAAAAGACAGAAGAGGTAATTGAATCTTACAATAACAAAACTCTTGAAATAATTCCGGGAAAAACAAGGGAGGAATCAAGGGAGCTGAAGATTCTGCAGATACTCAATGAAGTCAGGTCAAAGATCAGCGAGATAGTCAGGGAAGAGTTCCCGGACGAAAATCCCGTATCCTACATGATAAAGTCCGGAAGCGTCGGAAATATACTGAACATAACGCAGATGGCCTGCTCTGTCGGACAGCAGGACCTTGAGGGAAAGAGAATTGACATCGGATTTAATGACAGAACTCTGTCTTTCTTCAAGAAAGGGGATTTATCTCCTAAGTCAAGGGGATTTATCAACAGTTCATTCATGAACGGGCTGAAGCCGGACGAATTTTTCTTCCAGGCAATGACCGGGCGTTCAAGCCTTATGGATACTGCACTGAGAACTCCAAAATCAGGATATCTTTACAGAAGACTTGCAAGCGCTTTGCAGGATTTAAGAGAAGAATATGACGGAACAGTGCGAAACAGCAACGGAAACATAATCCAGTTTGAATATGGCGGGGATGGGCTGGATGTCTCCAAGCTCCATCTCGAACAGAAGATTGAACCTGGAGAGGCAATAGGAATCGTGACTGCCCAATCATTCGGAGAGCCTTCAACACAAATGGTCCTGAGAACTTTCCACTTCGCGGGAGTTTCCGAGATGCAGGTCACGCAGGGACTTCCAAGGCTGATAGAAATCTTTGATGCAAGAAAGAAGCCAACCTCCCCAAAAATGGAGATTTATCTCAACAGGGAATTCAATAATGAGAAAGATGCAAAGACACTTGCAGAAAGGATCAAAGAAGTCAAAATAGAAGAAATCTCTGATGAAATCAAGCTTAATTTCACTGACAAGAAAATAGAGATAATCCTGGACAAAGAAAGGCTTAAACATGCGCACATTTCAACGGAAAAAGCAGTTGAACGGTTAAGAGACCTCGGGTACAAGGCGAAAGAAAGGGGAGACGGCATCATAATAGATTCTGCAGAGTCAAATTTCAGAGAGATTTACCAGCTCAAGGAAAAGCTTAAGAGAACTGTGATCGCAGGAATAAAGAACATCAGCCAGATACTCATCGTCAAGAGAAACAAGGATTTTGTGATAATGACCCTCGGAACAAACCTTAAAGAAATACTGAAAATGAAAGAGATTGATGCAGAGAGAATTCTCTCAAATGACCCTTATGAAGTGGCAGATGTCTTTGGAATAGAAGCTGCGAGACAGCTCATAATGAATGAAATCCACGACGTCCTTAATAACCAGGGACTGGATATTGACAAGAGGCATTTGAAACTCGTGGCTGATGCGATGACGAACACAGGGGTGGTGTCGGGAGTCACCAGAATGGGAATAATCTCGCAGAAATCCTCAATACTCGCACGTGCAACATTCGAAACACCAGTAAAGCAGTTCGTTAATGCGACAGTCAAGGGAAGTAGGGACAAACTTGCAAGCGTTGTTGAGAATATAATTCTTAATCAACCTGTTCCCGTCGGAACCGGGCTTCCGGGATTGCTTGTAAAGGTCCTTGGGCCGCTGACAAAGGATTCCGGGGATTCTGCACCCAAGGAAAGAAAGTCCAGGGAGAAGAAATAAGAGGATGGAAAGCACAATAAGCATGCAGGACATGAGGCATCTCAACCTTTTCAGAGATATAACGAAGATAAGCACAAGATTCTGCCTCAGGTATAATGATACAATCTTCTTCTGCGTTCCAAGAAATCTCGTTTCAAGGGCAATAGGCGAAAATGGAAAGAATTCAAGAGAACTGAATAGAATACTCGGGAAGAAGGTAAGAATAATCTTTTCTCCAACAGGAATTCATGAGGTTGGAGAATTTATAAAAGCAATAATAGATCCGGTAGAATTCCAGAGCATTGAAGTCAGGGAAAACGAGATAATAATTCGTGCTGGTGCAAAGAACAAGGCAGCGCTTATCGGAAGAGAAAAGAGGAGATTCCTGGAAATGAAGAAAATCGTAAAAGATTTTTTCGGGAAGGAACTGACAATAGTTTGATGGCAAATATTTTTAAACTAATTTTAGCAAAATAAAGAATAATATGGGACAAAAGAATGCGAGAAAACTCGTGAAAGGAAGGAAAAAGTTCAGATGGAGCAATAAGAAATACAAAGTCAGAGCCCTCGGACTTTACCAGAAATCAGACCCTCTTAAAGGCGCGAGCCAGGCAAAGGGGATAGTTCTCTCTAAGTTCCAGAAAGAAGCGCGTCAGCCAAATTCAGCGATGAGAAAATGCTGCAGAGTTCAGCTGACAAAGAATGGAATCAGCGTCGGTGCATTCATTCCTGGAAATTTGGCGCAGAAATTCATCGATGAGCACGATGAAGTCATAATTGAAAGAATCGGCGGGCGTTCTGGACGAAACAAAGGAGACATTCCCGGAATAAGGTTCCAGGTAATTAAAGTAAATGACCAGCCATTGCAAAGATTATGGCTTGGCAAGATTGAAAAGGGTAGAAGATAAAATGAAGGTCGTCAAAAATCTCGGGCTAAACATTGAAGCCAGCGGTCTTGTATCTGTTGTTTCAAACAGCACAGGCAGACATTATAATATTTCTGTAACAAAGCTGGTTTATAATGAGAAGACAGGTGCATATTCTCTCGTGGTGGAAGATTTGCTTCCGGTAATGACAGAAAGAATGGATAAAATAGAAAGGGCACTGGAGGAATATAGATAAAATGGATTACAATATGCTAAGCGATGTTGCTGAATATGTCTCAATGGGTTGTGCTATCATTGCTGCAGCCGGTGCAGTTTATGCTCTATTCGGAAAAAGCAGATTTGCAAAATACATCAATGGAAGCTCTAATCAGACATTAAAAGAAAATAATTTAGAGAAAGAGGTTAAGCAGTAAAATGCCAACACCGAGAGCAATTCCGCAGTTTAAGATTTTTGATAAGTATGATTTATCAGGTATTTCTGTGAAAGATCCCGGATTGAGGCAAGTAATTTTCTTGGAACCAAAATTGATTTTGAAAAGCCAGGGGCGAAATGTCCAGAAGTTCGGGCAGGCAAAAGTCAATATTGTCGAAAGACTAATGAACAGGCTCGCTGTCGCCGGGCATAGAGGAAAGAAGCACAAGATTCAGAAAGGGCGTTCAACAGGAAAATACTCAAAGAACATGAAAATAATTCTCGAAGCACTTGAATTAATTGAAAAAAAGACAAGCAAAAATCCTGTTGAGGTCCTTGTAAATGCAATTGAAAACTCCGCCCCAAGAGATGAAATCACAGTTATAGAATACGGGGGCGCAAGGTATCCGCAGGCAGTGGATGTCTCTCCGCTGCGAAGAGTCAATCTTGCAATACGCTGGCTTATTCATGGCGCTTCCGACAGGGCATTCAACAAGAAAAAGACAATAGCACAGGCAATTGCAGAGGAAATAATGCTTGCGGCTGACAACAGCGGTGACAGTTTTTCCGTGAGAAAAAAGAACGAATCCGAGAAACAGGCTGATTCTGCAAGATAATAATTCTTTTAAACTAGAGGGAGGTTCATCAATTATGAGAAGGCACACACTGGTTGGTATATCCTATGATGAAAATTCTCCTTCAGTTGCACTGAACTTTGATGGATGGGGAGCGGTCCTCTCGCGTGAATTGCATAATGGAAAATATCTGAATATGGATCTGGCGAAGAGATTGAAACCTGGTGATGATGTTCTGATAGAAGGAGCACCGGATGATGATCCGAGGGATTTTGTGAATCACGGCGGAGGCAAAGTAACATTGGTGTATGTGCAGGATAAGGCAGATCATAACAAGTTTGACTTATTGTATGTCCTAAGGTAAATAACACCTTGAAAACATTTAAAAAAGAATTTTCTTAATTCATAATATTACTGTTAAAATAAAAATGGCAGACAAAGAATCGCAATCACAAAAGATACAGAGAATCAACAGAGTTCAGAAGAACATAAGGAACATAGCGACGAGCGCGCACATTCACCATGGAAAGACCGCACTCACAGATAATCTTCTTGCTGCTTCTGGATACATGGCTGCAAAAAATGCGGGAAATCTTGAAGAAGGAATGGCAACATGGCAGCATGCCGATGAACAGGAGAGGTTAATGACAGTTGATGCTGCAAATGTCTCAATGGTTCATGAATACCAGGGGGAAGAATATTTAATCAATCTCATTGACACGCCGGGGCACGTTGATTTTGGAGGAAATGTCACGAGGGCCATGAGGGCCATAGACGGAACAATTGTACTTGTCTGCGCTGTTGAAGGAATAATGCCCCAGACAGAAACTGTCATAAAGCAGGCACTGAGGGAGAGAGTCAAGCCGGTTTTGTTCATAAACAAGGTTGACAGGCTGATGAATGAGATGAAGCTTACTCCGGAAAGCATGCAGGGGAGATTTGTAAAAATAATTGAAGAGTTCAATGACTTGATCAGGAAGATAGCAGAACCGGAATTCAAAAGCAAGTGGCTCGTTAACATCAATGATGGAAGCGTCGCATTCGGAAGCGCAAAGGGAAATTGGGCCCTGTCTGTTCCTTTCATGAAGAAAAAAGGAATCACATTCAAGGATATTTTCACGCTGGAAACAATGTCTGAAGAAGAGAAAAAAGACTGGACCTGGAAAAACGCACCTTTGTATGAGGTTCTTCTTGACATGGTAGTAAAGCATCTTCCAAATCCTCTTGAAGCGCAGAAATACAGAATTCCAAAGATCTGGCATGGGGAACTTGAAAGCGAATTCGGAAAAGATCTGTTAAGCTGCAATCCAAAAGGAAAAATCGGGTTTGTCATAACAAGAATCGTCATTGACCAGCGCTCAGGGAAAGAGATCTCGGCGGGCAGGTTATTCTCGGGAACCCTGAAAAACGGAATGGATGTCCACCTTAATCTCGCAAACAGAGATCAGAAAATACAGCAGATATTAATTTACAACGGCATAAAACCAGAGCAGATTGAAGAAATTGGGGCAGGGAATGTGCTTGCAATCTCAGGAATAACAGGGGAAGCCGGAGAAACGATCACCCTTGAGCCTGAAACTCCTTTTGAAGAACTCAAGCATATTTTTGAGCCAGTCGTTACAAAATCCATTGAAGTAAAGAAACTAATGGACTTGCCGAAACTTATTGAGATACTAAAGCAGGTTGCAAAAGAAGACCCCTCTGTAAAAGTTGAAATTAATGAACAGACTGGAGAGAGCTTAATTTCTGGCATGGGTGAACTGCACCTGGAGATTATAGAAAACAGAATTAAAACAGAGAAAGGCCTGGATGTAAAGACATCCCCGCCAATCGTCGTTTACAGAGAAACAGTCAACAAAGAATCGCGGGAAGTTGAAGGGCGTTCTCCTAATAAGCACAACAGCTTCTTCATAAAAATTGAGCCACTGGAGGATGATGTTTACGAAGCAATAAAGAGCGGAGAGATTCCTGAAGGAAGAGTCAAGAAAAAGAGCCAGGACCTGGCGAACAAGTTTGCAAGATTTGATAACTGGGATAATGACACCGTCAAGAACATAAGGGATATTTACAAGGGGAACATATTCCTCGATGAGACAAAGGGAGAAGTCCATATCGGGGAAGTCATTGAAATGGTCCTTGATGCTTTTGAGATGGTTATGGACCAGGGGCCTTTGGCAAGAGAACCCTGTGTGAAGATGAGAATCTCTCTCGCAGATATCAGACTGCACGAAGACGCAATTCACCGTGGCCCTGCCCAGGTTTATCCTGCTGTCAGAGAAGCAATAACAGAGGCGATGAAAACAGCGGATGCTTCACTCCTTGAGCCGGTGCAGGTTCATGTCATAGAATGTCCTGACAAATTCATGGGCGAAATGACAAAACTCGTCGGCGGAAAAAGAGGGCAGCTGCTGAATGTCTCGCAGGAAGACTTCGGGGTTGAAATAAGAGCAAAGATTCCTGTCGCTGAAATGATCGGCTGGAGCAACGATTTGCGTTCTGCTACAGAGGGAAGAGGAACCTCGTCTCTTGCAGACCAGCTCTTTGAGAGAATCCCCGTCAACATGCAGGTGGATGTCATAAGAAAGATCAGGGATAGAAAGGGCCTCGCTGAAAACCAATAGGTCCGCGATGATTTCTGCGAAATACATCGGAAGGGATTGGCGGAAGATCAGTAATTGTCTTACTTCTTAGTGGTGACAGTTCATAAGATTTATAAGTAACAGAGTTATAAAATTATTATGAAAAAAGACAACAAAATAATAAAGGGAATTAAGAGAGCAGCACAAGCCGGTATGCTTGCATTTACATTAAATTATGCAATGCCCATTGTCATAGTTAATGATATCTCTGCAATCAGGAGAGGAGACTTGCCCGAGAGTTATCTTGAGGATATAAATCACTCTCCTGTTCACGATAAAAACAGGAGTTGGGGAGCTGAAAGATATCTAAATCTTGCAAACATTGTTGTAGATGATATTGAAAAACAAAAGGATTGGGTGTGCCAAGATTATGCGGGCGCAGTTTATGAGACTTACTTGGACATAATCAGAGCAAATAACAGGAAAGATTTGGAAAAGAAAATCAGATTAGCATACAATTATGATTTTGAAAATTCAAGCCAGGGACATGTATGGATTGAAATCAATGAGAATGGAAAGTGGATTCCAAAAGGAGTAACTCCCTGGGAGCTTAATTCTTATGGAGTACCACAATCGAGAAATCCAAAAGATTACAAGCCTGAATTTGTAAGCATTCCTGGAAAAAGAATAACTTACCCTGTTTCATTCCATTCCCTCATCAAAACAGGCGGTGCTGTTAAAATATTTTATAACCTCGCTGGAAATATTGCAAAAGCATCTAGTGAGAACAATCAAAACTAAACCGCAAAATTTATAAACGTAATTTTTTATTAAACAATATCAAAAATTCTTTCGGGAATTTAACATATTAACATGGCTAAAGAAAAACCAAACATGAACGTCGTGTTCGTCGGGCACGTTGACGCTGGAAAGTCAACCACAGTCGGAAGGCTTTTGTTCGACTCGGGCGCTGTTTCCGAGCAGGAAATGGCAAAGCTTAAGCAGGAAGCTGAAAAGCACGGAAAGATTGGATTCGAGTTCGCATATGTCATGGACCAGATCCGAGAATCAAGAGAAAGAGGAGTTACAATTGACCTTGCTTACAGAAAAATTCTTACAAACAAATTCCAGATAACAATCATTGACGCGCCTGGACACAAGGACTTCGTCAAGAACATGATTACAGGAGCAAGCCAGGCTGATGCTGCATTCCTTGTTATATCAGCACCTTCCGGAGTTGAACTTCAGACAAAAGAGCACCTTTGGTTGCTTAGAACAATGGGTGTCCAGAATGTTGCAGTTATAGTCAATAAAATGGACATGGTTGAATTCAAGGAAGATAGATTCAAGAAAGTCAAAGAAGAGGTCAGTCAGCTTTTGGGCGCTGTCGGATACAAGCTTGACAAGGTTCAGTTTATCCCGATTGCAGGCCTGAAGGGAGATAATGTTGTGAAGAAATCAGCAAATATGTCCTGGTATAGCGGACCAACAGTCATGGAGCAGTTTGACCTGTTCCCGATGCCTGAACTCCCAACAAACCTTCCAATGAGAATGCCTGTTCAGGACGTTTATGAGATTACCGGAATCGGAACAGTTCCCGTCGGAAAAGTTGAAACAGGAATAATGAAAGTAGGACAGAAAGTCAAGATACTTCCAGGAAGAACAGGAAAAGGTGTTGATGGTGAAGTCAAGACAATTGAAATGCACCATGAGGCAATACCGGAAGCTGTTGCAGGAGATAATGTCGGAATAAACATAAGAGGGGTAGGAAAGAAAGACATTGCAAGAGGAGATGTTATTTGCGATGCGTCCGCGCCAGTTCCGATTGTTGAAGAGTTCACAGCAATGATAACAATAATCAACCACCCAACTGTTTTGGCAAAGGGATACACACCTGTATTCCACGTCCACACTGCCCAGGTTCCATGCCAGTTCGTCGAGCTTTTGGAGCAGATAGATCCTAGAACAGGGCAGGTTATTAAGGAACACCCTGACTTTTTGAAGAACGGGGATCTTGCAAAGGTTAAGATAAAACCACAGGGAAATCTCGCTCTTGAAACACAAAAGCAGAATCCGTTCATGTCAAGATTCGCAGTCAGAGACGCAGGACAGACAGTTGCAGCAGGCGTCTGCATTGAACTGAAGGCAAAGGCCTAATTCAGATTGTCTCTTTGTTTCTTAATTCTATTAATGCATTTTACATTTCAATAAAACTTAAAAGGGGATATCTTTGTTTAATGAAATGAAGAAGCGCAATAAGATTATTGCATCCATTCTAGCAATCCTTGCATTTTTCGGAGCAGAAGCATATTGGCTCAGAGATGACATAGCTATCAAAATTGCAGATGCCCGCAGGCAAAATACTCCGATAGTAAAGCCAATCGAATATCATGACAGAGCAGTCATAGTTGTGGGCAAGGGGGATCCCTTTTTCTATTCTGAGAAAGGCAGAGAGGATATACTAGAACCATCCCTTGAATTATACAATTTTTTCAGTTCTAATCTCGGTAAAAGCAATGTTTCCTTCTTTGTCCCCAAACAAATGATGTGCAAATTACCTCCAGAGGTAGAAATTACAGGTCCTGATACGAAAGAGAGTGTTGACTCTGCAATAGAATCTTCTGCAAAAAATGCAAGAAATCTTTACATTATTCTTATGGAAACTCCCTTAAGAGAACGCGACACTCTGCTTAATGGTGTTGGAGAAAATCCATGGATAAATCTAGACGGGGGAGAATATAGTTCAAGAGAGCTACTGCCCACAATAAAAGACGGATGCCAAGAGTCTACAATTTTAATAGAGAACATAGCCGATTATGGCAATTACCTTCGGGGGTTAACAGGCATTCCCATTTGGCAAATAGGCCCTTTTATACGCTTTACCGGATTAAGAGAAAGTGCGGGAACAGGGGTTGCCAGTGCAACCTATGGTTCTTATGCTCCGGCATTTATCTCTGGAATAGCGACTAACCCGAATTATAATTGGAGAGCTCCGAGAAATCTTCTTGCATTTGCGGTAAATCCATATGATTCTAAAGGAAGAATGTTCGGACGCGGTCTTGTTGAGAGATATAAAGAATCACCAGCTCAGTCTCTGCAAGATCTTCTAAAACCGGATTTGAGCTCTGGTTTGTATGTGAACGAAAAGGGAGACTTGGAACCCATAAATAAAAGTCCCACATATGAAGACCCCCTCTTTACAAAATGAGAGTGGTTACGACACTGTGAGTAGGTTTTCACATAAATCTTTTTAAATTCATTTAATCAGAATACATTATGGCAAGAGAAAACGGGGAGATAATAAAAAGGGCTGTGATTTCCGGCGCTGCGCATGCCTTGAAATTTAAGGAGAAAAATCCTTCTGCAAGCGATTCTGAAGCCCTGCGGGAAGTCGTGAGAGAACTTGAAACAATAATAAGAGAGATTGACAGGGAATAAATATATTTCACACTCCAATAATTCTTAAAAATAGATTAGTACAAAAATAGTTATGGGATTATATGATTATGAAGAGGTTATGGATTCATTGATAAATTATGATCATTTTAGGACCGCTAAAGAATCTTTCCAAGGAGATAAAACGGAGGTTAATGCTAAAGCCCTAATGTATTGGATACAAAACGTAAGGAGATTACCAAATTCTCGGATAAGAGCATATCTTCCATACTCTATGGGGGTGGACGATCATGCATTAGGATTATTAGAAGAAGAGTGCAAAAAAGTTTTGATTCCAATCGCCAAGTTAACAATTCAAATCGTCCATAACATTTAAAAAAGTCTTTTCCGTTTGGATTTCGGAAGATATCACGAGATATTGATTATCACATTCACTTTATACTAATTTCGGTTGAAAGTAAAGAAGAGTGGTTTGCTTAGGATATTTTCTATGAGACTTTAAGTTTCATCTAACTAAAACAATTAAAGAAAAATGGCAAAAATAAGTCCAGTATCAATAAAATACATGGTACATGCGAATTTTGCGGTCGAAGGCTTCCTGGAAAAGCCTGATGTAATCGGAGCCCTTTTCGGGCAGACAGAGGGGCTTCTTGGTTCTGATCTGGAAATGAGAGAGCTGCAAAAAGAAGGCAAGATCGGAAGAATTGAAGTTGAACTTGAAAAGAAGGAAAAAAGGACAACCGGAAAAATTCATATTCCAACTGCGCTTGACCAGTCAGAGACAGCTTTGATTGCAGCAGCTATAGAAACAATAGAAAGAATCGGCCCATGCGATGCCCAGATTGAAGTTGAAAGGATTGAGGATGTCAGGGGAAGCAAGAGAGATTACATTGTCGAAAGGGCAAAAAAGCTCATGAAAGACCTCTCCGGCGCTACAGACTCAAGGGAAATCTCAACAGAAATCAGGAGCTCAACAAGAGCGGCTGACATTGAGGAATACGGCGATGAAAAGCTCCCTTCAGGGGACTTGTCCGGAAATGAGATAATTGTCGTTGAGGGAAGAGCAGACGTTGTGAACCTCATGAGAAACGGAGTAAGCAATGTCATAGCCATGAATGGGACAAAGCTTCCGAGAACAATCAGCGATCTGAGCCTTGAAAAAGACATCACCCTATTCGTTGACGGTGACCGGGGCGGAAGGCTGATAATCCAGAATGTTGTAGACAATGCAAAAGTCAGAGAGATTGCCGTGGCTCCGGACGGAAAAGAAGTTGAAGAGCTTACTGGCAAGGAAATTTTGCAGGCATTGAGAAAGAAAATGCCGGCAGCTGAATTTTTATCAAGAGATAGGTCTGAAAGGGCCTATCCTTCTTTTAACAGGTATCATGAAAGAGAACCAAAGAGAGAGGAATCCAAGGAAAGAAAAGATGGTTTTGATGAAAAGAAAATTGAAGAAATATTCAACAGAATAAAAGGGACAGGAAAGGCTATAACACTTGACGGGAATCTTAATGAGATAAAAGAAGTTTCTGTAAAAGGTTTGAATCTTTCATTAAAGAAGTCGGGAGGTGTGAAGGCAATCGTGATGGATGGCACCGCAACAAACACTCTGATAAAAACTGCAGAAGAAGAGGGTTGTGAAGTATTGGCTGCAAAAAATTTCACTTCAACTGATACAAAGATGAAATTAATGAGCTTCTAGAATTCTGAAATATATCCCGTAATCTTTTTAGAGCTGAGATTAACAATATAACGATGGGTAAAAAGTTGAGTATTGAAGAAATGAAGTTAATAGCAAAAGAAAGAGATGGTGAGTGTTTATCTGACGTTTATATTAATCAAGATAATAAATTATTATGGAAATGTTCTAAAGGACATACATGGGAGGCTTCTTCTGGTGCTGTTAAGAGAGGTACTTGGTGCCCCATATGCTCACACAATATAAAATTAACTATACAAGAGATGCAGGATTTAGCAAAAGAAAAAGGAGGGCAATGGTGCCCAAGATGTGCTAAAATTAAGAAAAACAAGAACTTCAATTAGTTCTATAAACTCTTTTTATTTTCAGAAATCATGACAATAATTTTCGGCCCTGCGGGCCTCGGGCCTGTAAAAGAAGCAATCTCTAATCTTGAAAAATATCATGACCTTGGATTGCGGGCATGTGAAATTGCTTTTACTTACGGTGCTTATATAAAAAATAAAGAAGATGCTGAAGCGATCGGCAAAAAAGCCAAAGAACTCAGGATAAAGTTAAGCATTCACGCGCATTACTGGATAAATCTTAATTCAGAGGAAAAAGAGAAGATAGAACAAAGCAAGCAGAGAATTCTTGAATGCTGCAAGGTTGGAACCTGGCTCGGTGCAGAATGTGTTGTTTTTCATGCCGGCTTTTATGGTGGGGATAAAGAGAAGGCGTTTAATAATATAAAGACAGCAATTATTGAACTCCAAAAAGAGTGCAAAGAAAGACATTATACTCCAAAACTAGCGCCTGAAATAATGGGAAAGGTAAATGTCTTTGGAAGCGTTGAGGAAATTGAACGACTTGCGAAAGAAACTGGTTGTTCGTTCTGTATTGACTTCGCGCACATCCTTGCGCGGGAGAAAGATTACAGGTTTAAAGAGGTTATGAAAAGATTTGGCGATTACAAACACTGGCACGTGCATTTTTCCGGAATTGTCTATGGGGACAAAGGAGAGAAGCATCATATAACGACTCCTGAAAAAGAAATCGGAGAACTGATTCATAATTTACCAAAGAACAAAGATGTAACAGTAATCAATGAAAGCCCTTCTCCCGTCGCTGATTCAGTTCTTGGCCTGAAGATGTACAAAGACTTTCACTGATTGTCTCAACATTTGGTTACTGATTTTAGTACTCTAAAATTACTATATTATGTTATCACAATAAAGTTTATAAAGTAATAAAAAACTAAGATTTGTATAAAATGAACAAACAAAAAACAGCCGGAGTTTATTTTTTGGCGCTGTCTTTGGTGACAAGCATAATACTTTTGGCAGCTGCTGTTTCGGCAGCACAACCTCTTGCAAATTTCTCATCTGTTAAAGTAAATGGCCTTGAAACACTGTCCGGTGCTCCGGGTTATTCAAGCAGTGTGGCAGTATATGCCGGAGAAAATCTGCCTGTAACGGTTTCCTTTGCGGCAAATGTTCCTGAAAGCAATGTAAGAATGACTGTTGAAATCCAGGGAGTAAGTTCTGACTCCCAGAATGAAGCATTTATAGGAAATATAGAAGCAGGACAAACTTATACACAATCACTAAACCTTAATGTTCCTTCCGATATCGGAGATGCACCAAGCGGCCATGTCAATATGATAGTGACTATATGGAACGGGGATGCTTCTGTAAACCAGGCACAAGTACCAATTACATTGAACGAGCAAAGACAGTCATATGATGTTCAGGTAATGTCAATGAATACACCACAGGATGTTCATGGAGGAGATCTTGTTCCAATTCAGGTTGTTCTGAAGAACACAGGTTACAACCAGCTTAATGATTTATATGTAACAGTAAGCCTTCCGGCACTTAACCTTCAAAAAACAGTTTACTTTGGAGACTTGGCTGTTCCCGGAGCAAATGATACTGTAACAGGCACAGTTTACCTTCAGGTTCCATATAATGCCGTAGCTGGAGCGTACACGCTTCAGGCAGAGATAAAGAACAGTTATCTTGACAGTATCGCGCAGACAATCATGAACATTTCAAATGAATTCCAGAGCAATGTGGTTGTTGACAATCCGCAACAAACAGCAAATGTCGGGCAAAGCGTTACCTACAATCTGGAAATAGTAAATCCTACCAGCAACATAAATGTTTACAGCATTGTTCCCCAGATGATTTCAGGAGTTTCAATAACAGGAGATTCTGTAATTACTGTTCCTGCAGGTTCAAGCAAGACAGTATCGCTTACAGCAACGCCAAGCTCATCAGGAACATACAATCTCAGCGTTAATGTGTTCTCCGGAGGACAGCTTACAGGAAATGCGGCACTCATGCTCGGTGCACAAGGTATCTCTTCAAATCCGGTAATAATCCTCACCATTATCCTCACAGTCATCTTTGTAGCACTTCTTGCTGTCCTGATTGTTCTTCTTACAAGGAAGCCTGTAACAGAAAAAAAGCAGGAAGACTTTGGTGAGAGTTATTATTAGAATTTTTAAAACATTCTCTAAATTTTCAAAATATTTTTAAAATAAGCTGGTTTAGGAGGTAAGAGGATGATAATTCAAAAAGATTTCACTGGATTAACTAGTTCTGAGGTTGAAGAAAGAACAAAAACTTTTGGATTAAATCAAATTCCTGAAAAAAAAGCTGGCTTCATAAAGCGCATTGCAAAATGGATTGTCTCACCGATAAGTTTGATGCTTATAGCAGCATCTGTACTTTCATTCATAGGGAGAAATACCTTTGATGGATATTTCATAGTATTTCTTTTGTTCCTAAACTTTGGAGTGAGCTTCTGGCAGGAAAACAAAGCAGACAAGGCAATAGAAAAACTGAAGGAGAAACTGGCCATACAGGTAAAAGTACTGCGGGACGGGCATTGGATTTACCTTGAATCAAAATATCTTGTTCCGGGTGATGTTCTTGAGTTGGACATAGGGGATATAGTCCCTGCTGATACAGAGATTATTGACTCAAAGAATCTTGCCGCAAACGAGTCTGTAATCACAGGAGAATCGCTTCCAAAAGATAAGAAAGATGGGGACAAGCTCTTTTCAGGCTCTTACATCTCCTCAGGGGTATGCAAAGCCAGGGTAACTGCGACTGGAAAGAATACATTTTTTGGGAAAACCTTGGTCTCAATAGAGACAAGCAAGAAAAGGAAGAGCATTCTTGAAAGAGACATCCTGAGGATTTCAAAATACCTCTCGGGAATAAGTATTTCAATCGCGCTTATCCTCACTGCATTTTATCTTATAGGCCACAAACCCCTTAGTGACTTATTGATACTTGACATAAGCCTTATAATCGCGGGAGTCCCGATAAGCCTTCCGACAGTTATGACACTTATCATAAGCATTGGAGTTCTCGCACTTTCGAAGGAAAATGTGATTGTAAGGCGGCTCTCGAGCCTTGAAGATTTCTCAAATGTCAACATGCTGCTCACAGACAAGACCGGAACTCTGACTAAAAACCAGATTAATGTTGAAAAAATAATAACTTACAATGGATTCAAGGAAAAAGACGCGACAAAATACAGTTATTATGCAATACAAGGAAATGAAAAAAATCCGGTTGATGCTGCAATAATAAGCAATGCGAAGAAAAGCGGGTTTACAGAAAGGCCAGATTTTGTTGACTTTGTGCCTTTTGATTCATCCAGAAAAAGAAGCACTGCAACCATAAAGGAGAACAATAAAACCGTTACATTATCTATTGGAGCGCCGCAGGTTATAGAAAAATACTGCTCTTTTGGAAAGGGAGAGAAAAAGAAATTTGAAGAGGACTTCGTAAGTGCCGGTAAAGGGGGGTACCGACCACTCGCAATAGGAATTGCACGGGGGAACAAGGAAAAGGGCCTGAAACTTATAGGAATGACTCTGCTTTCAGACACCCCTTATTCTGATATAAAAGATACTGTCCAGTTCATGAAAGACAATGGTATTGATGTCAAGATGTTAACAGGCGATAATGATGCAATTGCAAAAAGGGTTGCGGGCGACCTTGGATTCACAGGGCAGATAATAAACAGAAGCCAGCTAAAAGAGAATGACATAAAGAATGTCCCGGGAAACTGGATAAATTCGGTGGCAGGATTTTCAGAAATATATCCTGAGGATAAAATGGGGATCGTGCAGCTTGCGCAAAAAGGAAATAATACAGTAGCTGTTACGGGTGATGGGGTCAATGATTTGCCTGCTATACACACTGCTGACGTTGGAATAGCGGTGAGCAACGGCGTTGATGCGCTGAAAAGCTCTGCGGACATTGTTCTACTAAGTGACGGACTATCTGTGATTAAGACAGCAATCATTGAAGCCAGGAAAATATTCAGCAGACTTTATACTTATTCAATTTACAGGATTTCGGAAAGTTTCAGGCTAATTTTGTCTATCGGAATTCTTGGGCTCGCATATGGAATTTATCCTCTTACAGCAATTCAAATCATAATTCTCGCACTTCTTAATGACCTCCCAATCATAACCCTTGCATATGACAGGGTGAAAGCAGTCAATAAACCGGCAAGCATTGATGTAAAGAAGAGGTTTATTCTTGCAACATCGTTCGGATTTGTCGGGCTCTTCAATTCAGTGTTATTCTTCTGGCTTGCAAACAATATTTTCCATTTGCCGCTCGACATAATACAGACAATGTTTTTCCTCAAACTTACAATAGGCGGCCACATGCTGATCTATGTTGCACACACAAGAGATAGGTGGTTCAAATTCCTTCCGTCAAAGCAGGTCATAATAGCAACTCTGACGACGCAAGCGGTCGGAACAATATTGGCGGTAACAGGGACATTCATGAACCAGATTCCTATAACTTATGCCCTGATAATGTGGGGCTGGGCTTTTGTCTGGATGCAAATAACAGATTTGACAAAATTCTTTGTCAGAAAAGAAGAAAGGTTGCTAATGGGATAGGTTTAAATATTTTGTAATAATCAACAAAATATGAAAGATAAAATGAGGTTGAACACATTAAAATTCGGAATCAGCGGAGGAATAGTCTGGGCATTTGTTGTTCTTGGAGTGTCCATATTTGCAAACAATTTCCCAACCTGGGAAATGTTAATTCATGAATGCTATGGATTTTTGGGATACAATCCGTCAACTTTCTTGGGGGTTGTTCTTGGAGTGGTTTATGGCTTCATAGACGGCTTTGTGGGTTTCTTCGTCCTTGCGTGGATTTACAATCTTTTGAATAAAAAAGATTAAGCCTTCAAGCTTATTACTTTACTGACGCCTTCGTTCATGCTTATTCCGTAAAGGTTGTTCGCATTAAGAATCACTTCATCATTGTGAGTCACTGCGATGTACTGGCCTTTTTCCATGTATTTCTTCAAGAGGAGAGCAAGTCGCTCTGAATTCCTCTTGTCAAGAGCGGCATCAATTTCGTCAAGCACATAAAATGGATAGGGTTTCAGCTCCTGAATTGCAAAAATCAGGGAAAGAGCAACAAGGGTCTGTTCGCCTCCCGAAAGAGAGGTGACATCAAAATATTTTCCATGCCCTGTCTTGAGCATGACGTTGACGCCGCCTTCAAACGGCTCTTTTTGGTTTTCCAGCTCAAGAAATACCTGCCCTTTTGAACTGAGTTCAGAAAAGTTGCGTGAGAATATTTCATTCAGGGCATTGAATGTCTTCATGAGGGTCTTCTTTTTTCGCAAATCAATCTCGCTTATGACCTTTAAGATGCTTTCTTTTTCGCCTTCTATCACCTGCATTTTTTCTTTTATGGAATCATACTCTTTTTTCACAGAATCGTAAACCTCAAGGGAGCGGAGATTTACAGAACCGATGTTCAACAGTATCTCCTGCGTCTTTTCAAGCCTTTCCGCCAGGACTTCTTTGCTTGCCTTTATTTTCTCTATCCCTTCATAATCCTGAAGTTCTATCCTGAAGTTTTCAGCCTCTGCATTTATTTTCGCATCTTCAATCTTGAGGTTATTTATTTCCTGCTCTATGTTATACAGAACATTCTGGTTCTGCGAAATTGATATCTGGCTGTCGCGGACATCTTTCTGTAAGTCGTCACGTTCAGAGATCATCTTCCTGAATTTCTCGCTAAGCTGCTCTTCCTGTTTCTTTTTATCACTCAGAACTTTCTCCTTTTCAAGAATGTACTCTGTAAACTTTCTTATGTCGCCTTTCATTTCTTCTTCGTCTCCTATGATTTGCCTGAGCGTGGATTTTATCTTTTCAACATCGCGAATCCTGAATGAAATCTCAGAGCTCATATCCTCCTCGCTGATCAGAGGTATTTCCTGAATCTTGAGCCTAAGTTCCTCGTATCTCCTCTCAATATCAGACTCCGACTCAACCTGTTTTTCAAGCACCTCTTTCTTCTTTCCAATTTCATTAATTTCGGTTTTTGCAGAGTCTATTCTTTCCTGCAGAACTTTTATCTGGTTTTTCTTTTCTTCAATTCCGGTTAAGGTGATTATATCTGATTCTGATTTTGAGATTTCTGAGGATATATTTTCAATTTGCTCCTTAAGAATCTTCTTCTTGTGGAATATTTCCCCGAGTTCCTCATCAGCCTTTTTTATTTCATTTCCGAGCAAGTTTATTTTCTCAGCTGTCTCACGACTTATGGAATGAACGTGCTCTTCTGTAATCTTGTTCTTGCAGACCGGACAAATATCCATTTTCGAGATTTTGACAATCAGTGATTTCTGGTTCTCGATTTCGTGCTCATTTGAATATGATATTTTCTCCAGCTTTATTTCGTCACTTTCAAGCTTTTCAAGCATCTCTCTTTTCTCAACGAGGGAGATTTTCAACGAGCTTAATTTCTGCTTGTCTGAATTCTTGTCAAACAGATTTTTCGCAATTGTCTTTATCTGCTCTAAAAGAAAAGACGATTCCTGTTCATATCCGCGAAGCATGATCTTTTTGTCTTCAAATCTCTCTTGCAGGGTCTTCAGTTCTGATTTATTCAGGTAGAATTTCTTTCTCTGGAGTTCAAGCTTCTCAAGCTCGCTGTTTTTCAGCTCCATCTCCTTTCTTTTGAAAGCTGCTTTCGGGCTTTCTTTTTTCATTTTTTCAATCTCCGACGACAATTCAGAGAGATTCCTGTTCAGGCTTTCTTTCTGCCTTGATATTTCACCCAGCCGCTTCTGGCTGTTCTCCAGCCTTGCATTTGTTCCTGCCAGATCGGCCCTGAGATTTGTTATCTCCTGGTTGAGCTTTTCCTGTTCCAGTCCAGTGGAACTTTGTATTTTTGAGTTTATTGCAGTTATCCTGGACTCCATATCAGAAATTCGGGCCTGGATTTTCATTATTTCTCTTTTCACCTTGTCTTTTTCTTCGCTTTTTTTGTCAACTCTTTCCTTTAGTTGCTCAACTTCCTTTTCTTTTTTCTGCAAGTCGGAATAAATCATGCCTGCCTTGAATTTTTTTACATCTTCCTGAAGTTTCTTGAATTTCAAGGCCTGCTGCCTTTCCTTTTCAAGATTATTCATGTAAGCTGTTCTCTCCCGCAGGATTGTGGAGATTTCTTTCAGCTTTTCCTCTGTCTTCTCAAGTTCCTTGAGTGATTTTTCTTTTCTCACCTCATAAATTGAAATCCCGGCAATCTCTTCAATAATCTTTCTCCTTTCCTCTGTATGCATCTTGACGAAATTCTGGATTTCTCCCTGCAGGATTATGTTAAATCCATTGGGGTCAATTCCCGCCTGAGCCAAAAGAGATAAAACATCCTGCCTTGTCTTTGTCTCGTTGTTTATCCTGTAAATGCTCTGTCCGTTTTTCCTGACAATTCTTTCTATAGCAATTTCATTCCTGTCGATGCTGAATGACTTATCTGAATTATCAAATACAATTTCAACTACAGCTTCCCCTGAACCTGAGACAAATTTGTTTCCCTGGAATATAAGATGACTTGATTTCGCAGCCCTCATGGACTTTGAGCTCAGCCGTCCAAGGACAAAGCATAAAGCATCGGTTATATTGCTTTTTCCCGAGCCATTGGGGCCAAGGACAACATTTATCTGGGGGACAAATGGAATCTCTGTTTTCTTTGCAAAACTCTTGAACCCTTTCATCACCAGCTTTTTTATATAAGTCATTATAGAAAAAGAGAAGGGGAATTTTTAAAGATTTAGAAATGTTCCAGAGTTATTTCTTTTTCCTGCTGCCAGGTAGTTCTTCTTCAAACTTATCCCAGTTTCGGTAAATGACAAAGACGATAATCGCGAGAATAACGAACACAAAGGGTGCGGTCACATACCAGGGTGAGCCCATAAAACCAAGAACAAGCAAAACAAGTATAAGAAAAATAATTCCTCCTATGATACCCATCATGGAAAAGGCATGGTTCAGATTTTTGCTGTTCCGGCGGTTTTCAGAGGCATATTCATCAGGGTCTTCATAATCCTCCTCTCCATTCTCATCACGTTCTTCATTCTTCATTAACTGATCAGACAAAAGAATTATTTAAAGTTTCAGTAAGGAGCGCGGCGTCTTGGGGGCAAGCCGATTTCTCTAGCAAGACCTTGCATCGGCCTTCCGGCCTCAACCGAGGTGATGTACATCAATATGTTTTTTGCTCCCTGAATTTCCATATCTCGTCCTTGCGGATCTTTATATTTCAAAACAGCATCACTGAATCCAACTGTAGGTATCACTACCCCGGGAAATTTGCTGCTGGCAAAGAAAGCATCTAGGACCTCTTTTTCCGAAGCTACTCTATCATTCACAAAAAGGGTGTACTCGATGTATGATTCTGCCATTTTATTTCGTGTTTTTCGGATTTATATAGATTTATGTACTTGTTTATCAGAATTCATCCAGCTTTTTCTGGCTGGCTTTTGCGAGGGCAATCCTCCACGTTTCCCAAGTCTTTCTAAAAATCCCTTCATTGCCGTATTTTTCCAGGTTCTCTTCAATGAACTTTATCGTGATTGGATCATGGCAGTAACCAGAACCTATTTTCCCGTATTTTTCATTCAGCAGGGCCATTTCCTTGTCTCTGACACGCTTCGCAAGAATTGATGCTGCGGATGTTGCAATGTGGTTCTCATCAGCCTTGTGCTCGCAGATTAGGATTATGTTTGACCTGTTTTCTATTTTTGAAAGCACGATTTCCCGCCAGGTGTCTGTTTTTGGATTAGGACAGTCTATTATGACCGTTATTTCACTAAAACCTTTATTGATTTTATTTATTATCTCTGCTGCTGCAATTGCTTCAAGCTCGTTGAGTTTTATCCCTTTTATGTTCTTGTCTTCAATTTCCAGAGGCGGAATAATTGTTATTTCAAAAGTCTCTGCAAGGGCTTTTATTTCATCCTCAAGTTCCTCGCGCTTTTGCTTCGTGAGCCTTTTTGAATCTTTTACCCCGAGTTTCTTCAGCTTTTTTTCAAATTTCTCATCTATCAG
>JAGWGZ010000006.1 GCA_028867075.1 Nanobdellota archaeon
TTCACAAGTTTCTCGTCTTCAAGCAAAGGAAGTGACTTGGCAACAGCAGTCTGGGAAACATCAAGATGCTGCGCAAGGCGGCGGGCATTGAACTGTTTTCCTGCATTCGCGCAGAGGAACCTTAAAATCTCCAGCTGAAGAATAGTAAACTTTAGTTTATACATATAAACTTTAGTTTATATCAGTTTATAAAGATTTTGAAATATAACTCTAATAATCCCATATTTTCATTATTATATAGTAACTACAAGTAGAATAATTTATAAATTCAAAAAAACAGAACATTGTATGGCAAAAATGTTAAGAAAAATTGCATTGACTGCAGCTTTGGTTGCAGCTCTTGGAACAGGAAAACTGATCGCACAGGAAAACCCCTCTTATCCACCTGTAAAAACAGAACAAACATTATTGATAAAAAACGAAACAGGTTCTAGAGGCATAAGTTTTATTGATTATCTATACCAATCTGACAGCTATCCTCCTTCAGTCCAGGAGATATTAGGGGATTTAAAAGATAATAGCATAATGTCATACCAACAGTTGGTGGATCAAACTAAAAAAACCACTACTAACAATCAATTGATGTTTCTTTCTGCAGTATCAGATTTATTATACAAGTATAGCTATAATCCATTATCTATATCGAATCCTTCCACTTCTGATTTATTCAAAGTTCTGCAGGAGGACGTAAAAACAACTTTTACTGCATCTCCTCTAGGTACATGTAGGCAGATTTCATCAGCAGTACAACAATTTGCGGAAGACCTTGGTTACAAGTCGGCAGTGGTCACTATTTTAAATGGATTAAATGGGAACCATGCGGATAATCTTATAAGTACCCCTGATGGAATTGCGATTATCAATAGTTCTCAATTGTCAATTACCAAAACAAACAATGTTGAAGAAGCTATGAGAATGTATCAAAAATCGATTAATTCTGTACTCTTCCAAACATGGATGTATAGAGATAACAAGCTAGAGTCAATGCTTATTTTTCCTGAAGGTCAAGGGTTTATAGACTTCCTAGGATACGACCCTTCAATAAGGTCTCTGGAAAGAGAGCTTCTTGGAGCAGAGAGGCATCAAAGTTCAGTGAGATTAAACATTGGAACTGAAGAAAATTCAATTTCAGCAGAGAGCATCTTAGGGGTTATTAATACAAAGATTGGATTAGTCTTATTCCCATATTATAATAAACAGATGTTCATAGTTCAGGGGGGATTAGGAAAAGATTTCCGACTCGATAGTCTCGATATATACTCTAAGATTAGTGCCTTTACAGGAGATGTCTCGGGTCAGCCGCAAGGCGGGAATGTAATCGGCTTTCAAGGAAGAGTCGGAATAAACACAAAAAATGAAGAGGGTATTAATGCAGCGCTTAGTATGGGGGGTAATGATTCGTTCATAAACAGCATATTTAATCCGCTTCCGGGAACTCCTCCCTGGTGGAGTATCTTTAATGATTTTAATATCAGCGGAGGCCTTACATATAAAATCCCATTTATTTCTCAGAAGATATCAGGTATTATCTCACCTTATGGAATAGTGCAATATTTCTTAGCCCCAAAAGATCTTGGAACATTCAGTTATATTCCGCAGTTGGAAGAATTAAGAGGGGGTCTTAAAACCAATGCAAAAACACAGGGAGGAATAATATTTGAAGTAAATCCATTCTATTTTTGGAGAATGGACGAATATGGTGGGGGTATAAAAATAGGCTCTAATGATCAGAGATTGGATATTAAGATGGATTTAAGAGCTTCTAAATCAACGTATGAATTCAACCCGAACAAATATGGAATGGACATCGGGGTAAGTTTCAAAACCGGAAAATGGAAAGTAGGAGTTAACGGAACAACTGAAGTAGAAGACTATAGTGGGAAATTATATCCAAAGATTTCAATAAATGCAAGCGGTTCATTAGAGTTTTAAATCTTTATAATACGATAACATTCGCCTGGCTTCCAATATAGATTGTCTGATTAGCATAAAGAGATCCCAAGTCAGATGCCTGCAAGGTTGCATTTACTGTAAAATTACCTGAAATATCAGTGCTTATTTTTGTTACACCATTATCGTTTAAATGAGCAACCCATATATTTGTTCCATTTATTGCTATACTAAAATATCTTCCTCCCCCCACATCACTATAATTTGTCATTGTTCCATCTGGAGCAACCTTAGTTATACTATTATCTCCCTTATTAACTGTCCACATGTTGGTGCCATCAAATGCAATTGCAATAGGATTTACTCCTGTTCCGGTATAGTTTGTCATTGTTCCTGAAGGAGTTATTTTTGTAACTGAGTTACTCCCATAGTTTGCGGTCCACATGTTGGTGCCATCAAATGCGATTGAATAAGGAGTATCCCCTGTTCCCGTTGCATATAATAAAATCCCTCCACTAGATGAAACCTTAGTCACACTATCACTAAGAGAATTAGTAATCCACATGTTGGTGCCATCAAATGCGATTGCAAGACCACCTAACCCTGAAGACATAGCATAAGATGTTGATGTTCCATCTGGGGCTACTTTTACCACAGCACTTTGATGAGATACGAGAGCAGATGTCGCAATCCACATGTTGGTTCCGTCAAATGCAATTCCTCGTGGGGTGGTAGTCAGAGAAGAATAATTTGTCATAGTCCCGGTTGGAGTAATTTTCGTGACGCTATTGCTATTTGCATTTGCTGTCCACATGTTAGTGCCGTCAAAAGCGATTGAATAAGGAGTAGCTCCCGTTCCAGAATAAGTAGTCATTGTTCCGGTTGGAGTTATTTTTGTAACTGAGTTACTGGCAAGATTAGTAACCCATATATTTGTTCCATCAGATGCAATTGCCTGCGGACTATCTCCTGTTCCAAAATAATTAGTCATGAATGGTCCTGTATATGAAAGGTTTCCTGTTCCCATATTGCAGTCTACCTTAAGGATGCAGTTTGCAGGCATAGCAACATCCCAATTTTGATTCAGTCCAGAACAAAAACAATAAGTATACCCATCAAATGCAATTGCCTGGGGATACCTTCCAGTCCCAGTATAATTGGTCATTGTTCCACTAGGGGCTATTTTAGTTACACTACCAGAGCTATTAATCCCCCCATCATAATTTGCGGTCCACATGTTGGTTCCGTCAAATGCGATTGCATCAGGATAGAAACCTGTTCCGGTGTATGTTATCATTGTTCCTGCGGGGGTTATTTTTGTAACTGAGTTACCCATATAATTTGCGGTCCACATGTTGGTGCCGTCAAATGCAATTGCATAGGGTTGATTTCCTGTCCCAGTATAATTGGTCATTGTTCCTGCGGGGGTTATTTTTGTAACACTATTGCCCAATTTATTTGCAGTCCACATGTTGGTGCCGTCAAATGCAATTGCAACCGGTTGAAAACCAGTTTCTGTGTATGTTGTCATTGTCCCATCTGGAGCTATTTTTGTAACACTATTATCACCCTGATTCGCTGTCCACATGTTGGTGCCGTCAAATGCAATTGCAACAGGGGTTGCTCCTGTTCCGGTGTAATTTGTCATCACACCTCCTGAAGAAATTTTCGTGACGCTATTGCTATTTGCATTTGCTGTCCACATGTTGGTGCCGTCAAATGCAATTGCACTAGGACCTACTCCTGTTCCCGTATAAGTTGTCGTTATTCCTGCGGGGGTTATTTTTGTAACACTGTGACCAATATCATTTACAATCCACATGTTTGTTCCATCAGAAGCTATACCATAGGGAGTATTTGCTCCAGAAATGGTATAATTAGTAATTACACCTGCCGGGGTTATTTTTGAAACGCCAGAATCTATACTATTCGCAGTCCACATATTTGCGGTTCCTGGAGCATTTCCATTTAGAGTCAAAGGTATAAGCGCTTTTGTAAACGGCAGAAAGAATAAAAAAGACATAAATAAAATCAGCAAAAAGATTCCTGCGCCAGAATAAACCCCCTTATGTTTTCTTAAGCCGAGCATATCTTTCCCCCTGAATTAAAGATTATGCAGGTGTTTGCCGCATTTCCGACTGTAAGATTGCTTGTTATATTTGCATCCCCTATAACATTCAATTTATTCTTCGGGCTCGTTGTTCCTATTCCGACATAACCATTGGAATTTATAACCATCCTATAAGCACTATTCTTGTTATCATAAAATGCTAAATCGCCCGGAGCTCCGGAACTGCCAAGGGGCTCGGATGAGATTGTATAATTTGTGTCTGGTGTCCCAAACTTTATTCCTGCCGCATTTGTCCCATTGGTTATTGTTGTTATGTAAGCCAAAACATTTGAGCTTCCATTAATTTGCAGGTTATTTAATGGGTTCGTTGTTCCTATTCCTACATTGCCTGTGTTTTGTATTGCTAGAACGCCTGTTGTCGGCTGAGTTGCTCCGGTATTAAAGATTAATGTTCCTCCACTAACATCAGAAGTAGTTTCCCACCATCTATTTCCCGTACCTGTTTGTAAATTTAAAGCGGCAGGGGTTCCAGCAGAAGTATCGTATAATGATAAAACGGCGGATGGCGAAGATGTCCCTATTCCAATATTGCTTCCACTCTGATAAATATTAGAATTTCCAAGACCTGTTCCGGAACTCCACAGAGGAACATAGTTAGTTGTCCCGCTGCCAGTAGGAACATTTCCTCCATTCAAACTAAGGGTGTTTCCCACCTGAAGATAGCCTGTGCTAGAATAATAAAGTCTCATTGTTCCGCCTGCATCAAGCAGCTGTATTCCTCCTCTAAAATTCCCTCCGGAGTATCCGTAAGACAACCATGTTGCGCTCGTGCTTGTTCCCATCTCAGTTCTGTAACCTCCTGCGACAGGAGTGTTTCCCCAAGATGTTGAAGGCCCGTAAGAATTTACTGTGCTGCTTGCATTAATCGTTCCTGAAACACTTAATGTATTCGAAGGCGAGGTTGTTCCTATTCCTATTCCTGTATCTGTAACAGACATGATTGGATTTCCGAAATTTGAAAGGCTTCCCAAACCTGTTGCACTTGATTCATAGAAATTCAAAGCCCCGTTTGATGCCTGAATTAAAGATGGAGAAACAGAAGGGTGCGTGTTCACATAATCCGTCCCATTTCCTTTGGTGAACCACCCTATATAACCATAACCAGCGCTATGCCCCATGTCAAACCAAGAATTCGTATCAAGAGAAAAGTCAGGATTTTGGGGGCTTCCTGCTGCATTGCCGGCAATCTGAAGAAGTGATGATGGAGAAGTTGTTCCTATTCCGACGTTGCCTGCATTTGTTATAATCATTCTTAATGTTGAGGGAGAGCCGGTATAAAATGTCTGGTTTCCGTTGTTTGTTATGAGATTCAGGCTTCCGTTTAGGTTATTATTTACATACAAATCGTCCGCAGTTGAGCTTCCATATCCTACATATCCCTTTCTTCCTGTTGAGTCATAGAAAGACAGATAGTTGTTTCCTGTCCCCCTTGCTCCTGCCTGCAACTTCAGGATTTCTCCTCCCGAGCCAGTGATATTTGCTGTCCCAACAACATTTAGCGTATTTTGGGGAGAGGAAGTTCCTATTCCGACGTTGCCCGCGGCAGTTATGTGCAGCCTGTCCTGCATTGACGTGTCGGAAGCCTGCCTTGTGCTGAATATCAAATCACCGCCTGTTCCGAGAGGAGATGATTGGAAGCTTGTATATTTCGCGGTTATGGAAGCGAGCATGAAAGACAAATTTGTCCCATATCCTGCTGAAGGCGAGAAAGTGTTGAAGTCTATTTCTCCCAATGCCCCATAGCTGCTCGTGTCCCTCGTTGTTATCAGAATATCCGCTTTCTGCCCTATTGTCCTGTTAAGGTCGTTATTTCCCGAATCAATATTGACATATCCATTGGGCATTGTGTTTGCAGTGGTATAAATGCCTACACTACCACCAGAAGAGCCGTTAATAATAAACTGTGCGGGGTAGTTTGCAGTATTCCCGGAGAATATAAAATCGTTTCCGAGAGTCCTGAATACCATGTCCCCCAAGGTTGCAGACGTGCTCCACTGATTGCTGCCCATTGCCATCCCTATTGCGCCAAGAGCAGTTGGGGTCTGGTTGTAAAAGCTTATTCCGGGCGAGATTGGTCCCGAAGTGCTTCCCTGAATTGCTATTGCTGACCCGGATTGAGATGGCTTCACCGTGAGTATTTCCTGAGGCGAAGTTGTCCCAATGCCGACACTTCCTCCTGCAGCCTGAAGAGATATATTGTAAGCGATCGCGGTGTCAGTTCTTCCTCCCTGTATCCAAGAATTGCCGGTCCCATCAACACCCGCATATAATCCATAGGCATTGCTTGCAGCCGCTGTAACTCCAAAACCTATGCCTGCTGTGGAGCCTAAGGTCATTAAGGTCGAAGCTGCCGGTACTTGTGTTTGGAATCTCACCTGCGGGCTTGTTGTTCCTATTCCAACATAGCCTGTTCCATTTTGGAATGTTATATAATTGCTATTCCCCATATCAAAATAAATCGGTCTGTATCCAGAAGCACTTCGGTCATATGATACAATATATGCACCTGTAGGTCCAATTGCATTAGTAGACGGATTTATTTCAAGCCCCCCTGCACCCCCATTACTAACAACAAATTTGTTTTGCGGTGTTGTTGTTCCCACACCCATATTCCCCATGACATACAGATTACTAGGAATATTTATTCCCGCTGTTGAATAGTTTTTAAGATAATCCACTGTTATGTTTGTTGCAGAGAGGACAACATTTCCGAGGTAAGATGTTCCTGTGACATTCAAATCCCCCACGACATTCAATGTATTCTTCGGGGTTACAGTGTTTATTCCCACATAATTACTAGTTCCGCTGCCGACAGTTAAGACAGCTCCGTTTGGGTAACCTCCCGAATTTGCTATATAAAACTGCCCGCCGGTTCCTGTTGCATTAGCCCCTATATTCCATTGCCTAACTGAAGTTGTCAAATCAGGATTAAAAGTCATAAGGGTTGACGCATTATTGTTTTGGGCTACAACAGCAAATCGGGTGTTATTTCCTGAAGCAAATCCGCTAATCGCTCCATTTGCGGCATAAATTGTTCCGGTTATGTTTGCATCACCCACGACATTCAATGTATTCTTGGGTGAAGTTGTTCCTATTCCTACATTTCCTGAATTATCAATATAAACTTTGGATGTTCCGATTCCTGAACCGCCTGAAAAAAAGTTATATGTTCCATTTTGGACTATCAATGCGGCTGTATTAGCACTGCCGGGGGTCACCCATGCAGTACCATTATAATAGACATTGCTTCCTAGATAAACACTCGGCTTGCCACCGCTACCAGTAGCATAAGAACCGACAAATCCGTTTGGTTTCCCTGTACCCATACTCCCGATGGCAATAACGCTTGGGTCTGCTTCTCCAAATGATGCAGCAATCCCGCCTGTTGTCCCGTTTACATCAAGGTCATAGTTCGGTGATGTTGTTCCTATTCCGACGTTGCCTGTCGAAGAGTTAATATAAAACAAACTTGTTGTGGATTGATTATAAAACCCGAAATGGTTGTTATCAGCCTGCATTATGGAATTAAATGTAACAATATTTCCCTGCCCGGGGTTGCTTGGGGCAATAGCAATCTGAATTCCCCCACTGTATCCTGTGATTTGAGAAGGTATAACTGAAGGGTGAGTTGCAATATAATTTGTTCCATTTGCTTTCGCAAACCAGTTTATAGAACCATATCCTGAGCTATGCGCAAGGGTAAACCAATCACTCGTATCCAAAGAAACAACGGGTTGGGGGGCTCCTGCCAGACCTCCAGATATTTGCAATAATGAACTCGGCGTTGATGTTCCTATTCCAACATTCCAACTAAGATTAGAGGGATAAACATAACTTCCGGACTGATTCCAAACTCCGTTGCTTGAGCCTGCCCCTAAATTACCATAGATACTTCCAGTAACATTCAAATCTCCGACGACATTCAAGGTATTCTGTGGGGTTACAGTGTTTATTCCCACATTTCCTGACGGAAGAATTGTTAATTTTTGAGTAGTATAAAAAGAACTCCCTTGCCCGATGAAGAATTCGCTGTTTGTGCTTCCAAGCCCCATAGCCCATTGTGCACCTGTTGAATTAGCAAACACTAACTGGGAGCGGGTTGTTGAATTGGGGCTCCGAATAAATACATTTGTTGCAGCACCCGAAGAATTAATATCAAGAGTTCCGACTGGTGAAGTTGTTCCTATTCCTACATTTCCTGTTGAAGTTATCCTCATCTTTTCAGAGAATAATCCTGCATTTATGTTCTCAAATACCAAGTCTGCACTCGTCGCTCCTGCATTATGGTTCGTGTTTATTGTCCCTATTCTTCCCTCTGTCACACTTGTTCCTGCTGCATCAGTAGTTGAAAATGCCAGCATGCTTCCTGTATTATTTGTGGAATTTGAATTTTGTATCTTCAATCCTGATAATATGTTAGCCTGGGTTGTTGTTGAATCACTAAAATTAATGTGAAGAGGATTTGCAGGACTTGCTGTTCCTATCCCTACGTTTCCTGATTTAACAATTAATCCGTAAGAACCTCCGGCAATATCAATTTCATTCCCGCTATTGTTATTATAAAATATTCCTCCCCAATAAGTCCCAGATGCCGCTTCTCCAAGAATGCCGTGCGTTGAGGTCCCCCCTATCCCAGCTATTGCTACTGAATTTTGAAATTGTGAAGCAGGGGTCGTTCCCTGAATAACTGTCAAAGCATTTTTTGGCGAACTTGTTCCTATTCCGATATATCCGCTCGTGGAATTTATGAAAAACTGCGACTCATTTCCTCCGAGTGCTCCATTGCTGTTGAATTGTATTGCTCCGTTGTTTCCCCCTGCAGTAACGCTTGAACCGGAAATCCCTGTCAGATATTGCCCATTTCCAAACAAATATGCGGCAGTGAAGTTATAAGCGCTGATATTTATGTTTCCGTTTGAAAGAACTCCCCCCGAGGGGACATGCCCTGCATAGAATGCATACGGAACCTGGGCAAGCTTTGACGTGTCAATCAAAACTCCATCCCTATAATAGCAAAGCCAGTATTGCTGGCTGTAATCGCTAAGGATTACATTGTCGAGATAGTAAGAAATGATTCCCCTTGAGTCAGTTGTCAGCGTCGTGGAATTTGAATAAACAATGTTTGAGACGTTGCAATCAGAGCTTGAAGAGATGTTAAATACAAAGGCAAACGTCCCTGTCTCAATGCTTCCGTTTGTATAAGTGACCTGAATGTTCAGGTGAAGACTGCTGTAAGCAGAGACAGCATATATGCTTCCTGATAAAGCAGCTATAAAAAATAAAACGCTCAAAAAAAATACACCCTTTTTCATTTTGCTTGTTAAATGAAACCGCAGGAATTCTCCCGAGGATTTTTCATTCCTTTATCAATGGGATTATTATTTATAAATTTTCTTAGGATAGAGGATGATAAAATTCTTGCCCTCAACTCTTGTAAATATTCTTTCTATGCCCTATTTCTATAACAATAATTACCATCTTATCTTGTTTAATATCGATTATAACCCTATATTCTCCAACTCTCAATCTATAATAAAAAGTGCCCTGAAGCCTTTTTACATCAAAAGAAAAAGGGCGAAATTTAATCCTCTCAAGTGCATTAAGGACTCTTTCCTGGATAGATTTGCCTAATTTTCTCAATTGATATTCAGCTTTTGGATTAAAAAGTATAGAATACATTAATACCCCAATTCTTCTTTTACCTTATCAAAGGTCTTGAGAGCTAATTTTCCATTTCTCAGGCCTTCTTCATAATCAATCAGGCTTTTTCTTGTCTCTTCCGAGAGTTCCATCCGGTCTTCTATCAAGTCCCAGATAATATCTTCATAGCTCTCTTTGCTGTGCATCTTCATCTTCTGAAGTTTGCTTAAAAGCTCTTTGCTTACTTGTATAGTTGTGTCCATATCAACTATATAACTTTCTATGATATATAAATCTTATCTCTTCTATACTAGCTATAACCTGGATGCAAAACGCAGCCCTGCTGCGCATTCCATATCTGGTATAAATTCCCGTTTGAAATGTTCGCTCCTGTTTGCGTGTTAAGGGATGCGAAGGCCATTGTGCTTGGAGGCGGTTCATTGTAAACTAAAGCAACCTGAAAACAACCGGGTTCGTTGCTACTTGGAAATCTTACATAATTTCCCTGAAGAGTCGCCTGAAGCTGGATATCATTATAAGGAAGAGCGACGCTGTCAAAGAACAAAGCTGAATTTTGTGCAGGCCAGACTGAATTTATTGTCCCATTATTCAGAATCGTGTAATTTTCGCACTTGTAATTGCTGTTGCAAAATGCGATTGAAGTATTGCATCCCAAAGGAGGGGCATCGCAGCTAAAAGTCCCGCCGCAATTGTTTGAGGGAGTACCGCATTCATAACCAAGCTGCGTGCAATTTGCAGTGGTATAACAATTGACTCCGCCCGGAGGGTTGCTTCCTGAACAGAAAAAGGTGCATCCACTGTCTGAATAGCAATTCCCATCGCCATTTGAAAATCCGGTTCCTGTACCTCCGCATAATGAAAGATCGCATGAAGAGTTCGCAACACATGTTCCTGTGCCCCGGGTTCCGCCAGTTCCACCTGTTCCTCCCGAAGAGCCGGAAACAAAACTGTATGTATCTGTTATTCCGCCAATTTGTTCTGAACCGCTTGACATGAATATAGGGGCAACAGAGACTGTCTGCACAGAAGAGATGCTTATTTGCGTCGGCACAAGAATGAAAGTTGCGCCCTGGTAAACATCAAGATTTGAATTTTCTTTTATTGTCTCATAAGTTTTTCCGTCATAAAGGACAAAATTTATTCCAGTAAGGTTTCCTGCACCCGCCTGCCTCTGAACTGTGACTGAAATGTTGTTCGCATTAATTTGCGCACCCTGGATTTTCAGATTGAGTGTGATTCCGCCAAGCGTAATTCCCTGGCTTGCAGATGAAGTCAGGCTCCGAACAACAACCCAAACCACAGCTATAAGCGCAATAGTTAAGAGAACAAGAAGAAGTGTGGCGATTATTGAAGATATTCCTCTGCGATTCTTAAAAAAAGAATGAACATTCTGAATTTTTCTATCCTTAGACACCATTTTCCTCTTTTTCAGCGAATACGATAATCAGTAATAAAACCTTTATAAATAATGCTTTCCGAGTAGTGATTATGAGCCTGTAGCTCTATGAGAAACCCGAAGGGAGAATCTCATCCGCACAGCGGAGAGCGAAGGCAAATATAACGAGCCTGTAGCTCAGCCTGGCTAGAGCACTGCTCTGATACATGAAAGGATTTCATGTGCTAAATCCGGTGGATTCAGGAAGGCAGGGGTCCGAGGTTCAAATCCTCGCAGGCTCATCAATTGTATCGCCTGTTTTCATTGGGCAATAGCGATAAGAATATATAAACAAAAAGCGGGCTAAAAATTAGGGGTTGAAATGGAACAGCGTGTAAAGGAGATACAAAAAAAGATTACTGAAAAGAACGAAAACAGTGCGACAGAGGAGGAATTTCTTTCTATATTGAAATGGATTGTGCCCGGAACAAATTTCCGCGCGGCGATTGACAGCGCGCTTAAGGTGGGAAAAGGGGCGCTAATTGTCATTGACAATGGAAATGCATTTGGGATATTTGAGGGCGGATTTAGGATAAACACGAATTTCACGCCGCAAAAACTGACGGAATTAACGAAGATGGACGGTGCGATTATCCTGAGCAAAGACCTGAAAAAAATAAGTTATGCAAATGTGCTCCTGACTCCTGACAGCAGGATAAAAACGAATGAGACGGGGACAAGGCACAAGGCAGCAGAAAGGACGGCAAAACAGGCTGGCACACTTGCAGTCGCAATCTCCGAGAGAAGAAGCGACATAACGATATACTACAAAGACATAAGATATCCTCTGATTCCGACAGATGAGTTATTAAGAAAAACAAATGAGCATCTGCAGCTTCTTGAGAAGCAAAGAGATTTGTTTGATAATTACATGGAAAAACTTCTGAAAATGGATTTGAAAAATTACTTCAACCTCAGCCAGGCGATAGTCGTTATACAAAAAGGAAAATTAATCCAGAAGATTGCGTCTGATTTGAAAAGATATTCAATAGAACTTGGAAAAGAAGGAACACTGTTAAGGATAAGGCTGAAAGAGATCCTGTCTGGAATTGACAAAGACACGGATTTTATAATAAGGGACTATGCAAAACTGGATTTGGATCAGACAAAGGTTATCATAAATGCTCTCAATTACGAGGAAATCCTGGACGAGAATGTAATCTGCCAGATTCTTGGATATGAAAACCCCAATGTCAACGATTCAATACCCGGCTGGCACATACTCATGAAAACATCCCTTTCAGATTCAGAGATAGACTCTGTGATAAGGAAAGGAGAAACCTGGAAAAAGATTGCGACTTCTGACGAGGGATTTTTCTCCGACGTAATCGGTGAGGAAAAATCAAAGACCCTGAAAGAAGACATAAGGAAGATGAAGATGAGCTTTAACGCCTGAGCTCAAAGAGCATTCATCTCTATTGTAAGTTTGCCGTTTAAGAGTTTATATCTGCTTATGGGCATGTTTATCGGAATTGATTTCGAATATGCCTTTTTATCTGAAAGAGCCTTCAGCTCGATTCCCTTATCAAGATTCAAAATCGAAATATCTCTGATAGATTTGACTCCGGGAAGTTCAACTTCATAAAGCAGTTTGTTTGCAAGCCTCCTTATGCTGGTCTTGGGCTCTTCCCTTGGAAGAGTTGAGAATTTTTTCATCTTGTCCGGAGAAAAATCAGAAGAAAATGTTTTTGCCTTTTTCTTTTTGGGGTTTAGATTCGGCGTGAGATTTTGCCCCATGTTTATCATGGGCGGATTTCCCGCAAATGTGGAGATTGTTATGTTTATGTTCCCTTTTCTCTCCTCGGGTTTGCTGTCCTTCCTGTTTTGATCATTGAACTGCTTCTCAAGATTCCTGATAAGGGAATTAAAAATCATCCCGAATCCTGCCTGTCGCGGCATTTCATTTATCCTTTCAAAAGAATCATCCTTCCCGAGCATTCCGAAATCTTCTTCCTTGCTTCCGAGAGGGTTTCCGCAATAGGGGCAGAAGCTGTATTTAGGTTTTAGACTGGCTCCGCATCGCCCGCAATTCTTCCTGCTGAACATTTTTGGAAAAAGCTGATGTAATTTAAAAATTTTATGTCATTCAATTATCTTTTAAGATATTTGTTAATAGAAAGAATTTCGTGCACTTCCCCGATGAATGCCGGCTTGAACTGCCGTATGATAAGGTTTTTTATTCCGCCGCGTCTTCTTTTGAAATCGCGGACTTCCCTTATCATGGGCATGAAAACTATTGTTGTGATTATCATAAGTCCGCCGCTGAGTATGAATATAGCGAGGATCGGGGAGATAAAACTAATTGAAAGGAATTTTATAAGGAAAGCGCCGAACGAAGCGCCAAGGAAAATCCCTATCCCGGTGAGCATGTTGAAATAAGAAATTGCCAGCCCTCTCTTATCCGGTCGAACATTGTCATATACAAAATTATTGGAAGCAAGGTTGAAGCCTGCCGAAGAGATTCCGCTGATCAGTGTTGGCACAAGGATAAGATAAACCGGCGATGGCGAGAATATCCACAGGACAGGAACGATTGAAATCAGGAATCCACTTATGTAAAGCACTGCATAATTCCCGTATCTGTCCGCAATTCTTCCCCATATTTCCATAACAAGCAATGAGAAAACAATCCCTGCCACAGTTATTAACATGTAAGTGAGATAGCTAAAATTCAGGTCGCGGAGCATGTAAATCACGAAAAGAGGGGAGGAAATTGAGGCGGCAAAGTTCAATGCCGCATTGAAAAATGAAAATCTTCCGAAATTTGTTTTCCTAGCCCTGATGAGAAAATCGGAAAAGGAAAAATAATCTCCTTTTTGAAATTCAAGCTTAGGTTCGTATTGTTTGTGATAAAACTTCCATGAGATTACTCTGGAAATAAGTGCCAGCAGGAACAACACAATAAAACCCCCCATAATCAGATCTATTTTCTTGAAATAATCAAGGATAAAAGAAGATACAAGAGCAAGAACAACTGAAACAAAGCCCGTCAGAAGATTTCTCTTTGAAAACCATCTCCCTCTGTATCTCTCGTCAACTATATCCCCTGTCCACGAAAACCACGCCGGAGTTCCGAGATTTGAGAAGATTACATAGAATGCAAAAAAGAAGAGAAAGATAATCGGCAATGCGCTCTGAATTATGCTTGTCCAGTACAGGACTGCAATTGTGACGAAAGGGATCCAGAATAAAAGTTCAACCAGAACTGCGCGGAGCACAATCTTCTTCCTCGCCGATTTCTCAATCAGCCTTGAACCAAACATCTGGCTCAGCGGCCCGAGTATTCCGGAAACAGAAGTCAAAAGCGCGACAAGGGAATTGCTTGCATTAATTGCAATGGCAAAAGGAGAAAGGTAATAATCTCCAAATGAGCTTTTTGCTGAAGCGAACATCCCTGCTTTAATGCTGTTTATTCGCGATTTGTACTTCAGCTCTTTTGTTCTGCTATCGGAACTTTTCACATCTTTTTCTCCAACCATTTCAAAAGTAAAGCCTAAGAGTTTTATAAATTTGTCTCGCTTCGCTCGGAAGAATAAAAGTTAATGTGAGAACAATCCTAATAAAACTAGAACGCGTCGAACAAAATTTATCGGGTTCTGTTTCATTAATAATTCTCAATCATGAGCGAACGAAATGAGATGCCTGTTTGGGCGGGTGGGCGGGGAGGTAAATATTTTCAATAGCCTTGCCAGGATTCGAACTGAAAACCACCTGCGGGTTTTCTATCCTGCAACCATCGAATCCACATAGCCTTGCCAGGATTCGAACCTGGGTCACAGACTCTCTCCACAGAACACAGAGATGCGGAACCATCCCGGAATCAATCCGGAGGTGCGGAACCGTTTGGGTTCTGGCCAGAGGCCTGTATACTTGACCGCTGTACTACAAGGCTATGTAAACTTTAGAGATAAATGGTATAAAAAGGTTTCATCGAGAAAAATTTTTTAGATCCCAAACATATTTCTAAAGAAATTAATGATTTGCTGCAGAAAGTTTGGTGTGACACATTCTGAATTTGCGCATAAATTAGATGCGCATTCAAAATTGTTGTCGCATATACCGCTATTTATCTGCATCGTAAGAGTATTGTTAATATTGCAATAATTCGTTCCTATACGATAGCCATAAGGAAGACACTTAGCCTTATATAAACATCCTGAAGGACAGATGAGAGTATTATTTGCAATAAGGGGTGAAGTTATTGTTTGATTTCCAGAATAATTTGCAAGAGAATTTGCATTTGATGATGCAGGAACTGTCTGGTTTGTTAAATTCTCTGATGTATTGCCCGAAGCAGAAACTGTATTTGACTGGTTCAATGGCAGATTATTATTTGAAGAAGAACTAATACAAGCGCCGTCGCTGCACCCATAAGGGCATGAATAAGTTTGTATTGACCAGATATAGCTATTATTTGTACAATAATATTCAGCCAAGGTGACGTTATTTGAGCAGGAATCCCATCCGGAAAAGGTAGCGGTCTGAATAAGTCCTTTTACATAAATATTTCCTCCATTGGACTTACTACAGGAATAAGTTGGTGTTGTTGTATTTGTTGGATTATTGGAAGAGATAGATGAGTTTAATATTCCGACAATCTGTGCCCATGAGTTTACTGAGGCACCGGTCGGACCTCCGTAAGATACATTATAAACCGTTCCATTGAGAACTAAATAGGTGTGACCAGATGAAGAAGGAGTTCCGGTTTTGTAAGTTAAACCGGTTAATACATTTTGATACATTACATAATCATTTGTATATGATGTTGAATCAACCCAAACATTTGTAAGTTGTAAAAGTAGAGAAAGATTTGTAGAAAGGATATATCCATTCAGACTCGTATTAGAGTATAAAGAGTCCATAACACTTATGTTACCAACAGTACTCCCGACAATCTGTGCCCATGAGTTTACTGAGGCACCGGTCGGACCTCCGTAAGATACATTATAAACCGTTCCATTGAGAACTAAATAGGTGTGACCAGATGAAGTTCCGAATCTTGTATATGTTGAACCAGTTATGGGGTTAGTATACATCACATAATCATTAGTATAAAGAGAGGGATCAATATAGACACCAGACAATTGTAATAGGGTATTATTAACAAGAGTATAATAATTAAGAGAAGTATTTCCGTTAGTCGTCGGATTTGAGATCACATATCCGGTTGCCCTAGAATGATAGATAAAAAATGTTAGAAATACAAGAGCCAATAATACTATAAAAATGCCGATAATTATCAAAATCTTAGATTTAAATTCTGATTTATTACTCTCTCTTTTAACAACCATAACTAATTATTAGAAAGAAGTTTTATTTAAAAATATTTGTATAACGTCGCTCATCGCTTAATTCGAGATTAATCTATTATTAATAAAAAAGGGGTGATAACTTTTTCGAGGGCGCATGGTAGGGCTGATCGGGGAGAAAATGCCCCTGCCGAGATTCGAACTCGGGTCACGGCCGTTCTCCAAACTTCAAAGATTGGAGTAGTTGCATTGAGATGCTAGACTTCATCCTTTCGACAAGGCGAAATCACTTGAGAGGGCCGCATTCTTGGCCTCTGAACTACGGGGGCTTCCTGCGCCCGGATTCAGGTCGAATTTATGAGGCCTGAACTACGGGGGCTCACTCGCTTCGCTCGTTCACCCTATGTCTCCTTCGTCGCCATAGGGCTTTACTGCTCAAAACCTAAAAGAACATTCATTTAAAAGAATTGCGTATTCTACTTTACAAGATAGACCACATCATTTGGTCTCACAGCATCACTGACTTTTATCCCGACATGCTCGCCCTTGCTTGCTTTCTTCAAATCCTTTCCTTCAAGCTGCATGCTCGAAACCTTCTGCTCAAAATCAGTCGTGTGCCCTTTAATATGTATTTTGTCACCAACGCTTAAAGAACCGGAAATTCTTACCGCTGCAACCCCTATTTTTCCGAAGAACATAGAGACTTTTCCTATCTCTTTCTCCATAGTTTATTCAATAACAAGAACTATTTAAATTTATCAGAACTTTACCTTCACGGGTTCTTTTTCAGACTCAGTTATCTGCAGATATTCCTTCTCCTTCTTTCCGTAAATGTTTGCGAAGAAATTTCCAGGGAAAGTTTTGCACATGTTATTGTAACTAAGGATTGAATCGTTGTAAAACTGCCTCGCATAGGCTATCCTGTCTTCCGTCGTTGTAAGTTCATCCTGCAGCTTTGCGAAGTTTTCATTTGCTTTAAGGTTTGGATAATTTTCAGCAATTGCGAACAATTTTCCGAGGGCATTTTCCAAAACCCCGTTTGCCTTCACTCTTCCGACAAGGTCTTTTGCAGAAACAAGCGCCTGCCGTGCTTTTGTAACCTCGGTCATGATTGACTTTTCATGCTTTGCATAACCCTTGACGGTTTCAATAAGGTTCGGGATTAAATCCGCCCTTCGTTTCAGCTGAACGTCAATTTGGCTCAGAGAATTATCAATCCTGTTTCCAAGGATGACAAGCCTGTTGAAGTAATAAAAGAATATCAATGCGACAAGAATAGCTATCACAACCAGTATCCAAATCCAGGCCATTTAATACAAACAGATAATTTATTTATAAATTTATTGATGCACTGAATTCACAAAATTTATTAATGAGAGTCTTTTTAGACAAATATGAAAAAAGAAGAGGAGAAAAAAGAGGAATTCATAAAGTGGTTTTCAGAAATTAACAAAACGTCTGTCCCCATCGTCGGAGGGAAGGGGGCAAACCTTGGGGAGATTTTCAATCTTGGAGTTCCTGTTCCTCCGGGTTTTGTCGTTACAACAGCTGCCTACAAATATTTTGTGGAAAAATCCGGATTGGATGAAAAAATAAAGAAGCTGCTTTCGGGAATAGATTATGAAAACACAGAACAGCTTGAAGACAGGACAAGGGAAATACGCGAGCTCTTCATAAAAGCCAGGATGCCGGAAGATATGAAGGAGGAAATAATAGAGTCATATGAAAATCTAAACGCCGAGGAAAAGGATTTCGAGAAGCAGGGAAATGCCCTGAAGATTCTTGAAAAAAAAGAGCCGATTTACGTCGCTGTGCGCTCGAGCGCAACAACGGAAGACCTCGCAGATGCCAGTTTTGCGGGACAGCAGGATTCTTTTATCAATGTCAGGGGAAATGAGGAACTGATTGAAAACATAAAGAAATGTTTCGCTTCGCTTTACACTGCGCGTGCAACTTACTACCGGCATAAAAAAGGTTTTGAAAAAGAGGCAAGGCTTGCGGCTGTAATCCAGCGAATGGTAAATTCAGAAAAATCAGGAGTCATGTTTTCAGAAGACCCGGCATTCAAGGACAACAACATGATCATAGAAGCTGTATTTGGCTTGGGCGAGGGGATTGTATCCGGCACGATAACGCCTGACAGGTATGCTCTCTCAAGAAAAGATTTAAAGATGGTGAGCAAATTTATCTCAGACAAAAAGATTGCAATAGTAAGGGGAAAAAATAAAAGAGAAGAAACAATAGAGCTCCAGCCAAAAAAATCCAGGTCACGCGTCCTCAGCGAGTATGAACTGACAAGGCTCGCAGAATTCGGAATGAAACTTGAAAAGCATTACAATCATCCGCAGGACATAGAATTCGCAATAGAGGGGGAGAATATTTTCCTCGTTCAGACGAGGGCAATAACAACGCTGAATACAAGATCTGAAAAATCCGGGCAGAACATAAGAGGTGAAGTGATCCTGAACGGGATCGCGGCCTCGCCGGGAATCGCGGCGGGAGAAGTAAAAATTGTAAAAACACTGAAAGACCTTGAAGGAATAAAGGTCGGCGACATTCTTGTCACAAAGATGACAAATCCGGACATGGTCGTATCCATGCAAAAATCTGCAGGGATAGTAACTGACGAAGGTGGAATGACGAGCCACGCTGCAATAGTCTCCCGTGAAATGGGAATCCCTGCTGTAGTCGGAACAGGAACGGCAACTACAAAGCTAAAAGACGGCGAAGAAGTGACCGTGGATGGAACAACAGGAAAGATTTACAAAGGAAAGGTTGCGGAAAGCCAGAAGAAAGAAATCAGAAAAGTCGGAGTGAAAACAAAAACGCACCTCAAGCTCATAGTTGATCTGCCGACATTTGCAGAGCGCGCCGCGCAAACAGGAGTAAAGGCAATCGGACTGACAAGAATTGAGGGCATAATCGCTGAATCAGGAAAGCATCCGAACTATTTCCTTGAACACAATGAAATGAGAGCATACGAAGAAATTGTATTCAGAGGGATTTCAAAGATAGCAGAGTATTTTGACCAGCTCTGGGTGAGAACTTCAGATATAAGAAGCGATGAATTCGGGGACTTGAAAGGCGCTCCAAAAAGGGAAATAAATCCTATGCTGGGAATGCACGGAATAAGGTTTGGATTAAAATATCCCGAAATTCTGAAGGCAGAACTGAAAGCATTGAAACGCGTCGCTGAAAAAGGAAAGAAGATAGGCGTTCTCTCGCCGCAGATAATATCTGTAAATGACATCAGAGGAATAAAAAACATATTGAAAGAAATTGATTTCCATAAATGCGAGGTCGGAGTGATGGTTGAGACTCCCGCGGCAGTCCAGATAATAAAAGACCTGTGCGCTGAAAAAATAGATTTTATATCCTTCGGAACAAATGACTTAACGCAGTACACTCTTGCAATAGACAGGGGAAATGAAGCTGTCCAGGAGTTCTACAATGAAATGGACCCGGCTGTTCTTTACCAGCTGGAATACGTCATAAAAGTCTGCAAAAGGGAAGGAGTCCAGACAAGCATCTGCGGGCAGGCGGGAAGCAAAAAGGAAATGGTAAAGTTTCTGGTTGAAAAAGGGATAGACAGCATCACTGTGAACGCAGATGTCGCCGCAGACATTGCAGAATACATAAGCGAGCTTGAATCCAAGAGATAATTGGAAGTTAATGTTTATAAATAATAAATACTTTCACAAATTATGGCAAAAAAGAGCGGTAAAAGAGGTTCTGTGTCAAAAAAGACCGAAGAATCGTTTGATTCTGATTCCCAAAAAAGTTCAAATGTCCAGAAGATGCTTATTGAAAATTTTGTGTCTTTCCAAAATGTGCTTGTTGATGTCTCTTCAAAACTGAATAACCTCACGGACCAGATATCAAAGCTTCTTGAATTGTTTGAAGAATCCGCAAAAGCATTCATGGAAAAAGACCTCAAGTTTGTCGGAGGAGGATCTGATAAGGACCTATCCGGAAAAATAGACCGCCTTCTCGAACAAAATAAGATAATAGCCCGCGGTATAACTCTGCTGCATGAATCAAACTCTGCGCAACAACCGCAACCAATGCCCGCCCAACAAATGCAACCTCCTCAGCAGGCACAGCCATTCACAAAAGACCCGGGAGGAATAAACCGGTATCAAAGATCAATCTCCTCTAATTATGAAAATGCAAGATCCTAAACCAGTTTCTCTCAATAAAAGCCAGGTTTTTCTTCTGCTCTTCACGCGCGAACTTATACAGAATTCCGGCGGACTAATACAGCTGAAAAAAATACTTGAAACCGAGAGGGCTCCGCCTGCCCCTGCCCCGAAACAATCAGAAGCGGTAAAAGAGGAGAGCCAGGGTCCCCTGATGAAATCAATTCTTTCAAAAGAAGAAACAGAAAAACCAACTGAACTTTCTGTTGTCAATCCTGTAAAAATAAAAACACAACGGCAGGAGATCCCGGACGGAATGAGGCCTGGACCTGAATACCCTGTTCTTAGAGTTCCGCAACCGGTTCTTCCCCCTCAATTTCAATACCTTAGGCCTGTCCCGGCTCAAAAGGAAATTGACCTTGATAAGTTAAATCCGTTTGTAAATGATCCAGGAGTCAGGGAGATAGAGTGCCTCGGTCCAAACAAGCCAATCATGGTTTCAGGTTCCATGGGAAGAAAACCGACAGGAGTTATATTGCAGCAAAATGAAATAGAAGATATTCTCTTCAGATTTTCAAAGGCATCAAAAATACCTCTTGATCTGAGCGGCGGTATTTACAGAGTTGTAGTCGGCAATCTTGTTCTCTCTGCAATAATGTCAAACATTGTTTCGTCTAAGTTCACAATAACAAAAATGATCCCGCAGAACAATTCAATGATTTCTCCAAGCCCAAATTTTGCAATGCAACGGGGATAATTTAGACAATTTCCGGATTAAATAACTCCAAGATTATTTTGAAGAACTAGTTTGATTTGCAGAGGCCTGTGCTTGAGCATTATAAGGAACCAGTATCAAAGTCTGATTTCCTACAGGTATCTGCGCATATCCGTTCTGCTGCACCTGAGAAACAATCGCGCTTAGAGCGTAATTTATTCCTGCATTTTGCGCATTTATAGTATATCCGCTAACAGCAGGGCGTATTGCAAACGCATAAATCACAAGGAGTGCAAGGACAGCTATGACTGCAATGAGGATGACAACGAGCCTATTCTTTGGAGTTCTTTGAACCATCTCTTCTTTCATGAATGGAATAAATTTATAATATATTTAAATCTTTTTATTGTGCAATGGATAATATCATAACAGAAGCAAAAATAGAGAAATATTTCTCCCTGACATCAAAAGCGCTGGCGGAAATAAGGCAGAATATAGCTAAAAAATCCAAAAGAGAGGCAAAAGAAATAATAGATATGGTTTCGAATTATCTCTCTGATGCAGAATATTTCAGGGGCAAAAAAGACTTTGTAAATGCATTTGCGTCAATAAATTATGCGCATGGCTGGATTGATTGCGGAGTAAGGCTGGGAATTTTCAATGTTACCGACGATAAGCTGTTCACGATAAAATGAAAAATATAAAAACTTGCATCAATTTATAAAAAAATGAAAGAGGTGAAGGTAATTAGCCTTGGAGGAAGCCTGATTGTTCCGGAGAAAATTGATCTAAAATTTCTAAAAGAGTTCAGGCAGGCGATAAATAAAAACAGATCAAGATACAAATTCATAATTGTCTGTGGTGGGGGGACAACGGCACGAAAATATATTTCTGCGATTGAGGGGCTCGGATTAAATGAAAAATTCCAGGATTTTGCGGGAATATCAGCGACAAGAATGAATGCCAGGTTCATAAGCTACCTTTTCGGCGTTAATCCTGAAAATGGAATTCCCCACACCTTGAAAGAAGTTGAAAGCCTGATAAAAAAGCAGAGTATTGTAATCTGCGGGGCGCTTGAATACAAGCCGCGGGAAACATCTGACGCAACATCAGCTGAAATCGCAAAACATTTTCACGCTGATTTCATAAATCTCACGAATGTCTCAGGTTTGCATGACAAAAACCCGAAGCGGTTCAGGGATGCGAAGTTCATTCCCCGAATATCATGGGAAGGGCTTTACACTATGGCAAATAAATTGGATTTCAGGCCGGGCCAGCATTTCGTGATTGACCAGACAGCCTCAAGGGTGATAATGGAAAATAGGATAAAAACATACATCATCGGGAAGAATATGAAGAATCTGGATAATCTCCTGAACAACAGAAAATTCACAGGCACGATTGTGGAGGGTTAGTTACGGCTTCACCCGAAATATCCGCCGTTTGTCCTGTCTTCTTTTTGCTCCCTCACGTTGCTGAGCTTTTCAATGATTGAAGTGAGTTCCTTCTTTGTCTGCTGCCAAGATTCATAGAATCTTTTTATGAATTCCGCATCTTCTTTTTCTGAAGAGTCAACATCTAGTTTTATCAGCTCCAAATCAATCTGCGAAAGTTTCGTGTAAATGTCAGAAAGCTTCTTTTTATCGTCAGAAGTCAGCGACTTTATGACCGAGAAGATAAACATCGGCGCATTCACTGGATTCAGGAGGGTTTCCACAAACCGCAGGTAATTGAAAACCTTGTCAGCAATGAATCTCCTTATTTCCCGTGTAAGAACTTCAGTCTCGGCCTCTGCAATCTTCTCAATGTAAAACTCATTGTTCATGGCTTCAAAACCCGGAAGATGATATTTCTCCTCAAGGATCTTGTATCCCTTTTTCAGTTCTTCAAGACCTGATTTGTTTTCCTTAGGCATATCCAGAATTGATTTAATGAGTTTATATTATTTTCCAATTATCAGAACGAGGGCATCGGTGGAAAATATGAATCCTGCTGTTCATTTATTCTGCTTGCAAGAGTATTTAGGATCGGCTGCAAAGAGGAATCTTTTCCTATTCCCTTCAGTTCAATATACTTTGAGGTCTCTGCCCCGTCAATTCCGTCTGAGAAAACGCTGAAATCAAAAACTTTTTCTCCATTTGCTCTTCTCTGCAGAAGAATATACATCTTTCCACCATAACCAAACACAGCGCGCCCCAAATTCCCACTATCTGGCCCTTTCTCCGAAGATAGATCAAAGTGATCGTAATAACGGATAATACGGGAATCGTTCTTGAACGCATCTTCAATCGTGGTCGCTTCCTTCTGCACATAATTCTGGCGGAGATTGTTCCCTTCTGTCTTTTGTGTTTGAGTTATAGCATTTCCTGTATAAATAAAGATTCCCGAAGAAGAATTGACAGTGACTCTTTCCAGGCTTCCCTTGGCACCATAGTCAAACTGGACTATTGATTCAACATCTCCGTCTCTCTCTGTTTTAACATAGCTTTTGTCATTTAATACAGCAACAGGCCCCCATGGCGCCGGCTCTGAAACGGCACGATTAAGCTGCTTGGCAGAGGGGGGGTACTTTCCCATGAAAAGCGAGCCAACATCATTATGTTCGCGGGCAAAGACAGAACCTGCACCAACTGTAAGGAGAGTGAGCGCAGCAATAAGCCTCTTTAATCCCTCAGCCATCGCAAGAAATGGACAAAATTATATTTAAGCATTTATATGCTTCAAAATAGAAAATTGAATATATCTGTTTAAGAAAAAGCCTCAGCTGAGGATTGAACTCAGGACCTCGACATCTTTGGGATTTCCGGGAGGGAAAGTCAAGCGAACGGCTTTTTGCGATGCGTATGCGTAATCGCGTGTCGTCGCATACCAATGTCGCGCTCTTACCGACTGAGCTACTGAGGCTTGATGAAAGTAGCGAGTTAATCTCCTTTTAAAAATTTAAGGGAAAGCTAAGCGAAGCAGAACCAAAGGTTCCGCACCTCTGATAAAATAAACCGCAGGTTGTCTCGCTGAGCTACTGAGGCACAAAATAGCGGATAAATCATGGTTTAAGAATTATAGGAATTTATTTACAGAAAAGCATCTATCTTCTTCTGCGCCTGGACCTTCTCGGTTTTGCCTTCTGCCTGTTCATCATCGCCCTCTCTTTCCTGAAAAGTCTTATGAACAAAAATACAAGGAGGGTGATCAGGAATGCAACGCTTATGAATCCGAAGCCCATCATCAATATAGCAAAAAGATTCTGGAAAATTCCAATTGGAAGGACCCGATACAGTATAAGAGAAATGAGGAACATAAGAACAAACAAAACCAGATTGCTGAATATGATTCGAATATTCTTTCGCTCCATTGAAACAGGAGAACTCTGATTCATCATTCTGGAACTTCTTGAGTTCCTGACTCTTGAACGTGATTTAGAAACTCTTCTCCCTCTTTTTCTAGCCATTAACATATATAATAGAAAACACTATTTAAATCTTACTGGATTATCCTGAATTTGTCACGTTGCTGGAAGCCAAATTTTGCGAGATATTTGTTTCATTCAGTCCCCAATCCATCTTTATTGCATTTCCTCCGAGAGATTTCATGTTTCCAAAAACAGAACCGAGCCATGAAAGATAAAGACCCCCCGCCTGTTTCAAATCATCCCATGAAGAAAGATTAAGATTTTTTCCGTTTAGTACAAAGGTAAAGCTCAGATAAGTGAACAAGAGTAGGACTATGACGAAGATTGCAAATGTTCTGTGCCTGAAAGCTGCCTCTTTTCTTCTAAGCTCTGCAATAATCCAGATGATAGCGATAGCTACTATGATTCCAATAAGAGTAATACTCACCTGCATAAATAAAAAAATGTTCCAAACTATAAAAATATTTCTGAATAAGGAGCACCGGGGCCCCACCTGCCAAATTCTCTTGTTTAGTTAGATTTTTATATAACAACGGCGATTATCATTCATGGAAAGATTTTATGTTACAACTGCAATTGATTACCCGAATGCAGAACCGCATATCGGGCATGCCTATCAGAAAATTGCTGCAGATGTTCTTGCAAGATGGCACAGATTAATCGGAGATAACGTCTGGTTCCTGACCGGAACGGATGAGCATGGAAAAAAAATTCAGGAAGCGGCCGAAAAGAAAAATAAAACGCCGAAAGAATTTGTTGACGAAATTTCAAAAGAATTCAAAGAATCATGGAAACTTCTTAATATAGAACCAAGCCGTTTTATCAGGACAACAGACAAAGACCATGAAAGACTTGTCCAAGAAGTAATAAAAAAATGCGACGCGGGAGGGGATATTTACCTTGGGGAATATGAAGGATATTACTGCACTGCGTGCGAGGCATATTACACTGAAAAAGATTTGATGAATGGATGCTGCCCGATACACAAAAGGCCGATTGAAAGGCTCAAAGAGAAAAGTTATTTCTTCAGACTTTCTAAATATCAGAAATTTCTTCTTGGACTATACAAAAAAAATCCTAAATTTATCCTGCCTAAAGAAAGAAAAAATGAGATTGTAAATCGCGTTAAAGAAGGGCTTAAGGATTTGAGTATCTCAAGAACAAGTTTTGATTGGGGAATTCCCTTCCCGCTTGGCAAAAATCACGTTGTTTATGTCTGGTTCGATGCGCTGTTCAATTACCTCACCGGCTCGGGGAAGAATCATGAATACTGGCCCGCGACAATTCATCTCCTCGGGAAAGATAATTCATGGTTCCACTGCGTTTACTGGCCGGCATTTCTTAAATCAGCAGGGTATGAACTTCCAAAAACTGTTTTCGTCCACGGATTCCTGACATTCAATGGGCAGAAAATTTCAAAATCTCTGGGAAATGTAATCTCGCCAAAAGTTCTCGTTGGGAAATACGGCGCGGATTCAATAAGATATTTCGTATGCAGACAGTTCCCTTTTGCGGAAGGAAATGACGGGGATTTTTCAGAGAAAGAACTTATTGCAAGGCATAACAATGAGCTGGCAGACAAGCTGGGGAATTTAGTAGCTCGAACATTATCTCTGATTGGAAGATATAGTATAAAAAACTTTAAAATGAAAAAAAATAATTTTTTGAAAAAATTAAAACTGGATGAAATAAAAAGTAAAATGAATGAATTAGAACTAGATAAAGCGCTTAATCTAATCTTTGAATTTATCGATAAATGTAATCAATATATACAAGACGAAAGACCATGGGAAAATAAATGTAAAAATCGCGAGCAGATTCTGTATGAACTGGCAGATTCAATAAAAGCAATTGCTATTTTGCTCTGGCCCTTTATTCCTTCAACTTCTGAAAGCATTGCAAAACAAATTGATTTCAAAAAAGGAAAGATAGATTTCAAAGAAATTAAAAAATTATTAAGTATAGGAAATATTAAAAGGGAAGGCACACTATTTGAAAAAATACCGATAACAATCAAATAAAATGGAAGGCATAATTAATTTCAGCGATTGGGAGAAAATAGACCTGCGTGTTGGGCAGATCAAGAAAGTTGAAGACATTGAAGGCGCTGACAAACTTTACAAGCTGGAAGTTGATTTGGGTAAAGAACTCGGAAAAAGAACAATTTGCGCCGGAATAAAGGAACATTATTCAAAAGATGAACTGAGAAACAAAAAAATAATAATCGTTGCAAATCTAGCGCCGAGAAAATTAAGGGGAATTGAAAGCCAGGGCATGCTTCTTGCTGCTGTTAATAAAGACGAAAGCAAAGTAATTCTTCTTTCCCCCGAGAAAGATATTGAAATTGGCAGCAAAGTGAGATAGGTTTTTATATGAAAATAAACATCTGGAAAGATGGACAAAGTTTTAGAAAAGAATTTGGAAAGAGATCATCATTTCTACTGACTCATTGAAACAGCATTTGGTTTACATTTGGGGGTTGCTGATAAATTTTTGCTATTATCATATCTAAAAACAAAAAATCACAAATGTTATGATGATTTATGGAGAAACATAAGAGATTTTCTATGGGAGATGGATTATAGTTCTAAAGAGATTACAGAATCACATAGACAAGATGAAAGAATAAATAATTATTGGGCTCAAATTTTAAATGAAAATAGTTCTATTTCTTTCTCCCAAACCTGCTAAAAAGCTTTGTGAGGAAATTGTTTCTGTCTCTCTTTGAATCATACCTTACCCCGATTATCCGCGCAGCGATTTCCTTGTACGCACGTGCGGGCTTGCTTCCGGGATGCGTATGCACAACAGCATCCTTGAGATTTAAAGATTCCTTGACAGAAATATCTTCTGGAATCATTCCAAGAATAGGAACCTCAAGCATTTCTTTCACGGTTTCCGGCTTCATTTCAATCCTGTCTTTCCTGACTCTTGAAACAATAACGCCAAAGACGGGGACCTTCATCTGCTCTGCAAGCTTTATCGTCTTTAGTGCGTCTGTGATTGCTGTAATCTCCGGATTTGTAACAATTATAATTTCATCAGCCATTCCGATTACGGAAGTTGCCTCATGTCCGAGCCCTGCAGAACTGTCAACGATGACATAATCTGAAATTTTCTTGAAGTCTTCTTTGAAATCTTTTATTTTCTCGGGTTTTATTTTTCTCAGCTCCTTTATTGAAAGTGATGACGGCATTATCTTCATCCCTGATTCGTGCTCATAGACAGCCTCATAAGGCTCCGCCTTTTTCAAAAGAACATGGTTGAGATTCACCGGAACTTCCGGGGAATTAAGATGAACTCCCACGTTGGGGGTTGAAAGATTCGCATCGATTACAAGAACATCTCCTCCGAGATAATTTATCGCAGCACCAAGATTAATAGCGGTCGTTGTCTTTCCAACGCCACCCTTTCCCGAAGTTACAACAATTAATCTCTTCATTTTATATCAATAAGGACAGAAGATTTTCATTTTAAATTAACAGGAGGTGTGGAATCTTCATTTTAAATTAATGGAAAGTGGGAAATTTTCATTTTAAATTAATAGGAGGTGTGGAACCTCGGTTCTACTTACTAAGAAATTGTTTAGTTGTGCTTATAAATTTTTCCAGCATGCTTGCATAAGTTTTCAGCTGTTCAAGATTTATGTCCACATCTTCTCCGCGGTAAATGATTTTCAGTGTCACATTTTTCCTGAACTCGCCGATTCTTTCCTTTCTGAGATCCTCAAGTTTCCTCAGCATCTCATAGAAATCAATCACTGCGAGAAAATCCTTGTCGTTTCTGAAAAGTTTCTTCACTTCTTCTGTTTTTCCGAGCGGACTCGCGGAGATGGATGAAATTTTTTTCTTTGACTTCGCATGTTTCAGAATCTCTTCAATGCTTGTCTCTATCATTCTCCTCCACCTCAAAAGCAAATTGATGATTACATCGCAGGTCTTTGTATACTTGAGACTGACATATAAAAGATGGTCTGCCCTAATTTTTTCCTGTATTATCTCTTCCATTCCGTTTTTATTTCTGATACCAGAAAGTAGAACCGAGATTTAGTAAGGAAATGGTATTTTTATATCTTTCCAATTATAACTATTCTATAATAATAAAAGTCAACCCTGATCTGATTCATGTCTCCGGGGAACAGTTCTTACAAAGGGTTCAATCCCTGCCTTTGCCGTCTGGGCTAGAGTTAAAGTATCAAGCATCTCAAAACATGGATAAATTGAACCCCGCGAGGAAGTTCATAGTGATAATCAATTACTTCAGAAAAAGCATATCTTCCTTTTTCCAAAATATTTCTCATTTCATCAAGACACGCTTCTGATGTCTCATCTTATCCAATCGGCATAGATATGCTTACATAAAGGAGAGACCTCTTAATGATTTAGGCTTCAAAAAAGAATTAAGACAGCTTCATAATCGCTTCTGCCAGATCTCCGGTTTCTTTGAGCGCTTTACGCGCTTCCTCTTCGCCTGCACCCGTCTTTTCCATTACGGTCTTCACATCCCCTTCGGAGAATCCTTCTCCTGAATTTTCTTCAACATCACCTGAGACCTGGAAACTCTCCTGTCCATGCATTGTTATCTTCACAACAGAAGGATTGCTTATCACGATTTTTCCGTCCTCTTTCTCTATTACAACGCGCGATGCTGGAATGCTTTCCTGCGCGACCCCCATTTGTTTCATAAGCGCATTCATCTTCTTTGGATCAATATTGGGAAACATGCTATTTCATGACACAAATGATTAAAAAATCTTTTCATTTTTAAAAAAAATGAACTTGGTTCAGCTTGAAAGAAGAGTAAACGAGGAAGCTCAGCTCTGGATCATAGCAACAGGTAAGAATGTAACTCCGCAAAAAACATTCAAAACAAGAATCATCACAACAGATTCTCATGATGGATTAGATGTACTGAGGGATAATATAAAAAAACAAAGGCCTGCTGGAGCCAATGCTTTTGAGATAGGGGTTTCAAGACTGTACGGAGAACAAGTCGCACACCCAATATGCTATTATACAATCAGTGAATATGCTTATCAACGGGCTATGAATGCTTCTATATCTTAACTGTAAGCCCGAGAACTATTCTTAATCCAATAAGAAGGATGACAAAAAAAACAACATGCATCGGCTTCAGCTCAAAAAGGCTTGAATATTCTTCCTTGAACCTTACAAGCCCACCATATCCTGAAGGAAGATTTATTGAATTGTCGCTTGCCATGAAATTCTTATGGAATAAGGGTATAAAAATTTTTAGATACGGCAAATTTTAAAAGATGGGAAACATAATCTAATTAATGTTTGATTTCAAGAAATCTGAGGAAAAATGGAAGAAGTTCTGGGAAGAGGAAAAGACTTACCGATTCAATCAGCATAGCATGAAGAAAATTTATTCTATAGACACGCCGCCTCCGACAGTGTCGGGAAGAATGCATATGGGCCATGCTTTCTCCTATTCCCAGCAGGATTTCATAGCGAGGTTCAGAAGGATGTTCCTCGCTTCAAAAGGAGATTCAGTTTTCTACCCTTTCGGAACAGATGACAATGGGTTGCCAACCGAAAGGTTAGTGGAAAAGACAAACAAAGTCAAAAGCAAAGAAATGTCAAGAACAGAATTCATAAGGCTTTGCCTCAAAACCCTGAAAGAGGTAACTCCTCAATTTGTTCAGGATTGGAAGGACTTAGGCATGTCCTGCGATTTCTCTGAGATATACTCAACCATAAGCGATAGCTCTAGAAAAATCTCGCAAAAATCTTTCATTGAGTTGTACAAAAAAGGTGAAGTTTACAAAAAAGAATTTCCAACAATCTGGTGTCCGGACTGTCAGACTTCAATCGCACAGGCGGAACTTGAAGACAAGGAAGAAAAGAGTTTGTTTTCAACCTTGAAATTCTCATGCGGGGGAAAAGACCTTTTAATCTCCACCACAAGACCTGAACTTCTTGAAGCTTGCGTCGCAGTTTTTGTTCATCCTGATGATAAAAGGTACAAGTCTTTAGTCGGAAAAAAAGCAAAAATCCCGATGTTCGATTTTGAAGTTCCGATTATAGCAGACAAATCTGCAAATCCCGAAAAAGGAACCGGCGTTCTGATGATCTGCTCCTTCGGAGATCGATTTGATGCAGATGCGATAAACAGGCATCACCTCAAACCCAGGATAATCTTAAACCGCCGGGGGAAGATATCAGAAGGGAAATATTCTGGACTAAGTGTCAAGGAAGCAAGAAAACAAATTCTTGAAGACTTAAAAAAAGCAGATTTAATCAAGGAGCAAAAAGAAATTGATCATGTGGTTAATGTTCATGACAAGTGCGGCACTCCGATTGAATTTCTTACAACAGAACAGTGGTTCATCAGGATTCTTGACAAAAAGAAAAAGCTCATAGAACAGGGAAGAAAAATAAATTGGTATCCTGACTTCATGAGAAAGCGTTACGAAAATTGGATTCACGGCCTGGAATGGGACTGGAACATTTCAAGAGAAAGACATTTCGGAATACCTATTCCTGTTTGGGAATGCAAAAACTGCAAAGAGATAATCCTCGCAAATGAATCTGAACTGCCGATAGACCCTACAGAAAAGAAAAAGATCTGCCCCAAATGTAAGGCGGAAGCTATTGGTGAAACAAAAGTTCTTGATACTTGGGCAACATCTTCTTTAAGCCCTCAAATTGCATCACATCTTTCAAAAGACAAGATTAAGATTCCTTTCACGCTCCGCGTTCAGGCTCATGACATAATAAGGACATGGGCATTTTATACGATTGTAAAATCCTACCTGCACGAATCAAAAATCCCCTGGAGAAACATAGTGGTTTCGGGAAACGTTTCTCTTGGAGGAGAAAAAATGTCAAAATCGAAAGGCAACACAATAGATCCGATAGAGGTGATGAACAACTACGGCTCAGATGCATTGAGGTTTTGGGCAGCAAGTTCAAAACTGGGAAATGATTTGGACTATCAGGAAAAAGATTTGGTTGCAGGAACAAAAATGGCAAACAAACTGCTCAACGCTTCAAAATTCGTTTTTATGAACCTTGAAGATTACACTGGAAAAGAACCAGAGATTTTGGAACCATTGGATGAACTTTTCTTGTCCCGATTGAAGGAACTTATAATGAGTGCAACAAAAAGCCTTGAAAACTATGACTACTCGCGCGCAAAGGCAGATGTTGAGCAATTCTTCTGGAATGATTTTTGTGATAATTATCTTGAAATCGTCAAAAAAAGAGTCTATCGATATCAAAAAGGCAGCCCGGCAAAAATCTCAGCCCAATATACTCTTTACAAATCTCTTCTTGCAATCCTAAAAATGACCGCCCCGATTATGCCCTTCATAACCGAAGAAGTCTATCAGGAATATTTTAGGAAAACAGAGAAAGAAAAATCCATCCACATTTCTGCATGGCCAGAATCTTCAAAGAAGAAGAATTTCGGAAAAGAGAAATGGAGCCTCTTGTTAAAGATAATCTCTGACATAAGGCAAGAGAAATCAAAACAGCAGAAAGCCATGAACGCCGAGAATATGCTAACGCTCGCAAGTTCAGATTATGAAATGCTTGAAGATTTCATCAATGATTTAATGAATGTTGCAAATGCGAGAGGTCTAAAGAAGGGAAAAGAGTTTAAAGTAGAATTTGTATGAATTTAACTCTAATATTTGATTCCAACATTCAATGCATGCTCTTTCACGATGCCAAATGAAACAATCTCGGGAAGATGCAAAGAAGCGCAAGATGAACTTGTCTGCACATCTTAGTCAAATGTCTAATTTTATAAACACGCCTCTTCTTCTTAAAATAACATGGCTGCGACTAAATCTGAGGTCGGGGAATTGGTTGAAGAACTCAGTGGATACAAAGGAAAACATACAGAGCTGATAACTGTTTACATACCTGCAGGTTATGACCCGAACACAACGCAAAAACAGCTGGAGGCTGAAAAAGCAACTGCAAAAAACATAAAGTCAACCGCAACAAGGAAGAATGTCATTGATGCTCTTGAAAAAATAATCCGTGAGCTGAAGCCGCTGAAGAAAGCCCCGGACAACGGAATGGCTCTGTTCTGCGGAAATATTTCCCCTAATGAAGGAGAACAAGATCTGAAATTTTGGAACATTGAACCGCCACATCCGTTAAATACGCGATTGTACAGGTGCGACAAAGAATTTGTGCTTGACCCCCTGAAACAAATGCTTGAAGTTGAAGAGGTATTTGGATTACTCGTGATGGACAGAAAAGAAGCGACAATTGGACTTCTTGAAGGAAAGCTGATTCAGGTCCTTCAAAAGATGACATCTGGAATCCCGAGCCAGATTCGCGCGGGCGGGCAGAGTGCGCAGCGATTCCACAGAATAACAGAAGGCCTTACAAAAGAATTCTACAAGCGAATCGCGGAAGAAATGAAGAAAATTTTCTTTGAAATGCCGAAACTGAGGGGGATAATTGTTGGCGGCCCTGTTCCGACAAAAGATGAATTCCTGGACGGAGAATATCTGCCCACGCAATTGAGGAATAAAGTCATAGGACGAATCGACACCGGCGACACGTCCGAGTCTGGATTAAATGAGCTTGTTGAAAAATCCGGGGAATTGCTGGCACAGCAGGAAATCACCAAGGAAAAGGATGCTATAAAGGCTTACTTCACCGCGCTGAAAGAGTCACACGGAAAGGCGAGTCTTGGATATCCTGACACGAAAAAAGCGCTTGAATACGGCGCATCACAAACAGTTTATCTTTCCGAAAAAACAGACAAGGAGATACAGAAAGAGCTTGCGCAACTTGCCGAGAATTCAGGTGCAGAAACGATAATAATATCCGTTGACACAATTGAGGGTCAGCAGTTCTACAATCTTGGCGGGGTTGGAAGCATATTGAGATTCAAGATATGATCTATTCAAAATACTTTTAAACATCCGAACATTTTAACACTCATGGCATTAACCAGCGACACTGCCTCTGAAATTGATGAATCTCCTGAAAAAGAATATCTCAAAAGAATTGAGGCTATATTCTTCATCTCCGGAAGATTTCTGAGCATGCAGGAGTTAATTTCCCTTTCCGACCTAAATCCGATTATAATAAAAGAGTTAGTTGAGAAACTGAAAGAGAGATACAACAAAGACGATTCCTCAATTGAAATTGTTGAAAGAAACGGGCTCTGGAAGATGGACATACGGAAAGAATTCTCAGATATCGTGAACAGGCTTGCATCAGGTAGTTCTGAATTCTCAAGGGCAGAAAGGGAAACTCTTGCGATTATTGCATACAAGCAGCCGATAAAACAGTCCGTTATAATAAAAATCCGGGGAAATAAGGCATATGACCATATAAAGAAATTCCTCGAGCTAAATCTTATAAAAAAGAAAAAGTCGGGGCACACGCATGATCTCTCCCTATCCGACGAGTTCTACGATTATTTCAACTTAAAAGATTCTAAAGATCTTCTGGAACAGAAAGAATAATGGAACTTTATCAGGTACTGATTTACGCTGTCACCTACGTTGGCTTGGTAGCAACTTTTTTTTACATGCTGAATTTAAGGGCTTATTACAAAAGGAAAGACCTTCCGAAAGAAGCGGAAGATAAAACAGTCAGCATCCTGATTCCGGCATACAACGAAGAAGACAGCATTGAGCGCACGATTGAATCAGCGCTCGCAATTGATTATCCGAAAGAAAGACTGGAAATAATAGTTGTTGATGATGGGAGCAAGGACGGGACGTACAATCTGGCAAAAAAATATGAATCATCAAAGAAATTCCACGTGAGAGTCTTTACAAAGGAAAACGGCGGCAAGGGTTCTGCTCTGAACCTCGGAATTTCAAAGGCTAAAAATGATATCATAATCTCGATGGATGCGGATACTTCTGTAAACAAAGATGCTGTAAAAAAGATGGTCGCGCATTTCTACTCGGACGATGTCATGTCAGTCACTCCCTCTATGGGCGTTGTAAAGCCAAAATCGTTATGGCAGCGGGTGCAACACATAGAATATTACACCGGAAATTTCCTGAGAAAATCTTTCGCAATAGTGAACTCCATCCATATAACTCCGGGTGCTTTCTCGGCATACCGGAAAAGTTTCTTTGAAAAATACGGGGGATATGAGGTCGGAAACATAACAGAGGACCTGGAGATTGCATTAAGGATACAGAAGCATGATTACATCATTGAAAATGCAGCCGAGGCTGTTGTTTACACCATCCCTCCGAGAAGATTCAGGGAGCTTCTTGTGCAGAGAAGGAGATGGTATATAGGCCTTGCAAAAAATCTTTACAGGTACCGGGAACTTTTCGGATTCAGAAAAGGCATACTCGGAACGATCGTGCTGCCTCTGGCGACGCTTTCAATTTTGTTCACAGTGGTGCTGACATTTTACATGGTCATAAAGACAATCTCTCAAGTTCAATCAGATATAAATCTGCTTACCTCAATAAATTTCAATATTGGAAACCTCATAACGACAGGATCATTCCTCACGAAGAATTTCTTCTCAACACTGTTTTATAATACATTCACCAACCCAATTTTCATACTCGGGCTTATATTCATACTGTTTATCACATTTTATCTGCGCTTCGCGCGTAAGAATATGAAATTCAGGGAAGGGGTGAGGATAAACACGATAATTTTCATTTTCCTCTACGCAATACTTTACACTTTTTGGTGGGTGGTCTCGCTCATCTATCTCGCAGTGAATAAAAAAGTCGGATGGGGGCACAAATGAACAGGCGCATCGGCAAAGACCAAATTTTAAGGCTGCTCATGGCTTTTATACTTGCAACCCTGACTCTTTCCCTTGTCTTCATAATAATAAATTCTGTCTCATACATAGATTACATAAGCTCAAAACAACAGACAAATGCAATTTCAGATGCAATAGGCTATATGGAGAACAGTAACATCACATGCAGCAGTGAATTCTTTTCAAACACTTCTGAAAAGCTTGACTTTGTGGCAAAGAGTATGTCTCTCCTTGAATCGCAATGGGGCACAAATGATCCCCGCGTCCTCCAGGAAAAGGTGCTCTATTCGCAGCTCGAGCAGGACCATCTTAACATAATTCTCGGATTTAACAAAAATTGCGGAGCGGATTTTCTGCCTGTCCTCTTCTTTTACTCAAACAACGATAACCTTAAAGACAGGTCACAAAATGTGGGATTCATTCTTGATTCATTCAGGCAGGCTAACATGGGAAGAGTCATGATATACTCTTTTGATTACGATCTGAACTCCACAGTAGTGCAGCATCTGAAGCAGGAGTATAAAATAACAGGTGCGCCAAGCATTGCGATAGGAACAAACTGGACAGTTTTCACACCCGACAACATAAATGAACTTTCCCCTTATCTTTCCGGATAAATTATCCTGCAAATCACTGAATTCCATTACAAGAATCTTTAAAAAACGAGGGTGTTATAGATAGGCATGAATACATGTATCAAATGCGGAATTTCTTCTGAAAATGCAACTCTCTATGACGCGATATCAACAGATGGGCTTGTTAAGATATGCGCAAACTGCAATGTGCGCGAGAATCTTCCGCTTCTGAAAAAAACAGGGCCGATAACCGGGGAAAAAAGACAGACTGTCTATGAAAGGATGACAAGGCTATCCGGCTATAATCCTGGGGAAAGCGGGACAAATCGAAAGAAAGAGGAGGTAAAAAAACAGGATGAAGAGATAAAAATGATAATGGAAAAGAATTATCGCGATGAACTTTACAACTCAGGAACTCAGAAAGACATCTCGGGAGAATCCAATCTTGTCAGGAATTTTCACTGGGAAATCCTGAAGGCAAGAAGAGCCCGCCATATGACACAACAGCAGCTCGCGGACATTATCGGAGAACCTGAACTCGCAATTAGAATGGCTGAAAGGGGAATCCTTCCCCGGGAAAGAGAAAGGCTCGTGAAGAAAATCGAATCTTACCTTGGAATAAGGATAATGAAAGGCCCGTCAGGAGTTATTGCTGAACAGAAACAAGCGGCAGAGCAGCCTGCTGAAGAGGGGGTCCCGATTGAAGAAATAAGAAAGAAATTCTCTATAAGGGACTTGTTTGGCCTTGGAAAAAAGAAGAGAGAAACTGAAGAAAGCACGGAAGAGCATTCTGAAGAGGAAAAATGAATATAGAAATAAAAGTTGGAGATTTTAATAGCTTCTTAGGTTCATTCTACCTTTCGTATGAATATGGCCGCAAAATGAGAAAATTATCTGTTGGGGAATCAATGGTCATAAGAGGCTTCAAGAATAAATATAAATTACTAACATTTGTAGACGGGATTATAGGAACAGGAGATTCAGATAAGAACTATTCCTATCACATGGATGAGAAAGATTTAACCTGTACGATTGAAAGGCTGGATTAAACAATAGCATTAAGTTTATAAACTAATTTTATGATTTTCCTTCATGGAAATCAAGGTATTAAAGAGCGCAAAAGATGAGCTTGAAGTTGAGCTTGACAGCATCACGATAGCCGAGATTTTAAGGGTTTATCTGAACAAAGATTCCTCAGTCACTTTCGCTGCCTGGAAAAGGGAGCACCCGACAAAAAATCCGGTAATGCTGATAAAGACAAAAGGAAAAACCCCGAAAAAAGCAGTTGATGATGCTATCACGGAAATAGAAAAAGAACTTGAAAAAGCTGAAGATGATTTCAAAAAAATGAAGTGAATCTTTTGAAAACAATAATTCTTATTAATTCAGTATTCTTTTTTTGTGTATGTCCAAGAATAAAATCTCAAGCGGAAGCTATGATTTGAACAAATGGCTTTATGGGGGCTATGAAACAGATATTATAACAATGATTGCGGGACCGCCCGGCAGCGGGAAGACAAATTTTGCAATCTTGGCTGCCTGCTCCCAGGCAAAAAAAGGAAACAAAGTCCTGTTTATTGACACAGAAGGAGGATTCAGCACAGAGCGAGTGAAGCAGATTGTTGAGGAGAACCCGGAAGAAATCCTGAAGAATATCCTGATTTTAAAGCCGACAAATTTTGAGGAGCAGAAAGAGGCAATAAGAAACCTGAAGACGCAGATAAAAAAAGAATCGCTCGGCCTGATAATAATTGACGGCATGGCGATGCTTTACAGATTGGAACTGGGAGACAGCCGCGGAGACAGCGAGGAAATTAGGGAACTGAACCGTGAGGTTGCAAAGCAGATGGGGGACCTTGCAGAAATTGCAAGGAAACAGGAAATTCCAATTATGATAACAAACCAAGTATATTCCTCTTTCCTCACAGATGAAGAGATGAAGAAAGGCATTGAGCGTGAGACAAACATTGTGGGGGGAGATTTGTTCAAGTACTGGAGCAAGTGCATCATCCAGCTCTCAAATGACAATCGGAAAAGAAAAGCTTTCCTCCTGAAACACCGCTATCTACCGCAGAAAGAACTTCCCTTTGAAATCCGCAACAGAGGCGTGTTCAAGAGAGGGATTTTCTAAAGAGGTTTATTCTAAGGTGCTAAACAAATCATATAAATTATTATAAAGGAAGATCCATTTTCAAGATTATGAGCGATGAAGAAACATACCAACCAGACCCTACTTTAATCGAAGAAATTAATAAAATAGTAGATTATTCCGATGGTTTTCAATACAGTAGTATTAAAGATTTATTAAAATATTTTAAGGGCAAACCGACGAGTGAAGATGCTGTTAAAGTTGGAGATTTAATTATAAGGATTAATGATAACATCTTTGAGCAGATAGAAAATTCTAATTTAAGTGAGGAAGATTTAGAAGATGCTAGAGAAGATTATGCATGTAGGTGTAGTACTCATATGATGAGAGTTACTTGTTGGTATGATTTAGCAATTCAACTTGATCCAAATAATAAAAAGGCATATGAGAGGTTAGCCGGGAGAGTTTGGTGGGGATTGAATGAATGGCCAGGCACCACATTAGAACCGCTTCTGACACAATATGATGATAAGACTTTCCAGAAAGTAAAAGAACAATATTTGAAAGAATTAAGCGATTGGGCTAATTCATTAGGATAATTATTCTAATCAATATATAAAAACTTAAACTTCATCCTCTTTTATCCAATCGGATGGATGACATAAAATTTTCAGTCATAAAAAAGATAGCAGAAACAAACTTCAAGTACAAAAGCCTTGGGAAGATTTCAAAGATAGATTCTATTTCTCCGCCCAGCGTTTTCATCGGAAGCAAACTGAAATATCCACTGGTGAATGTCGGAATCCTCTCTCCTCTTGAAAGAGACGAAAATGCCTGGCTTTATGATGATGAAAAATACTGGGCTGACAATAACTTCCAAATAAATGATGTCCTCAGATTAAGGAATAGCCTCCTGAATTCGCGATTTCAGTCGCAGGTTCATGATTCGCGATTGAACAAAAGATTTCTGCAGCTGGCGCAGGACATAGCAATTGCATCCAAGCCAGTTGACGTTGAGATAGAACTGAAAAGAAACCTTAATTTCAATTCCGGAAGAGACCAGGTGGTAACCCCTCATGGCATGCATGCGGGACTAAAGCAGGCAAAAATAACAGGCAATGTAAAAATTGACAGGAAAGTTGACAGAGTCATGAATGATGAAATAAAAGCATCAGAAGGGATTGAGTATCTCTATAAGAATGAATTTGACGAGTATGCTCTAAGCAAAATTCTCAGCGTCGGTGTCCTCGGACTGAAGAAGAATAAAAAGCTCGTTCCTACGCGATGGTCCATAACAGCAACAGATGACACGATAGGAAAGAATCTGCTGAAAGGCATAAGGGATTACAAATGGATTGAAAATTACCAGCTTTTCTTAGGGGAATTTTTGGGAAACCAATACCTCATCCTGCTGTTTCCATCACTCTTCAGCTATGAATTGTTTGAGCTGTATCTTCCTGGAAGCTCATGGAATCCTTTTGCTGAAATAAAGGCCTCAACAGATTATGAGACTTTCTCGGGGAGAAAAGATTATGCTTCAAATACAGTTGGAGGATATTATGCAGCACGCCTTCCAATCCTGGAATATCTTGAAAAGATAAAGCGCCAGGCAGCAGTTCTCGCAATAAGAATTGAAACGCCCACATACTGGGCCGGGCTGGGAGTCTGGGTTGTCCGCGAGAGCGTTAAAAAAGCGATGAACAACAAAGCGATTGAATTCGACAATGAAAGAGATTTCATAGAAATCTCAAAGAAAATCGGAAAAACAAAGTATCACTTTGATTACGAGCAAATATTCAGGAAAAGCAAACTGCTGAAACAGGTTCAGACACAGAAAAATTTGCTGGAATTTATGTAAAAGGCACTGCCTCGGCGCTCCGCGCCTCATTTATTGCCTGCCCGCTGTGTCCGCAAAGATTAATAAAAAAGTTAGCACAAAAAGCAGGACAAAATTTATCATTCTTCTAGATAATAATGTCTTCAGGAGCAGATGGGCGGAAAAATAAATTATCGGAAGACTTATAAAACCATTTTCTTTTTGCAAAACATGTCAGTTGAAATCGGAAATACAGTGAAAGTCACATATGAAGGATGGCTCGACAATGGGGAAGTATTTGACACTAGCAAGCATGATGATCATGAGCACCCGATTGAATTCACAGTTGGAGAGCATCATGTGATAAAGGGGTTTGAAGAAGGCGTTCTGGGAATGGAGATTGATGAAGAAAAAACAATTTCAATTCTTCCTAAAGATGCCTATGGCGAGCACAGGGATGAGCTCGAAAGAGAATTCCCAAGAAATGAAATTCCGCTTCAGAATGAGCCAAAGGAAGGAATGTTCCTGTCATTAAGGACGCCCGACGGGCATGAATTTTCCTCAAAAATAATAAAAGTCACCCCTGAAACGATTACGCTTGATTTCAATCATCCTCTCGCAGGAAAAAGGCTGAATTTCAGAATAAAGCTGGTTGATGTCGCTGAAAAAGAAAGTGCTGAAGCAGAAAGAGAAACTGAGGAAGAAAGCGAAGAGGAATAAGTTTGATAGGATAAACTTGCGCTGAACTCGATATTAAGAAAAAACCTCTAAAGAATAATTATGCGAATTTGGGTGGATTTTTGTCAGTTAATATATTTGTTATCAATAACGAGCGACGCGAACTATTCTTTTTGGGTCGGATGGGTGGATAGGAAAGCTATCGCTAAAGAATATTTCTAAAAGAAAAGTAAAAATTAAAAATTAAATTAAAAAATAAAAAATTTAGAGAAAAATTACAACTCCTTCTTAATTATCGGAGGTGCGGAACCTTTGGTTCTGCTTAGAATCTCTCTCTTCTGCCGCCATCTCTTCCGCCGCCGAAGCTTCTCCTTTGTCCGCCAAATCCGCCGGACCTAGGTCCTCTGTTGAAGTCTCTTCGTGGCCTTGGAGCATCGGGGTCAAATGGTTTTGCTTCAGAAAGCTTCAATTCTCTACCCTTGAAGTCTTTTCCGTTGAGCTCAGAAAGAGCTCTCTGGGCAACCTCATCGTTTGGAATTGTCACAAAACCAAAACCTTTTGATCTTCCGTTGAATTTATCCTTAATGAGCACAACTTCTTCAGGTTCATAACCGGAGAAAAGTTCTTTCAAGTCAGACTCTTCAACACTGAAAGGCAAATTACCTACGTATATCTTCATCTTACATTATCCTCCTTACATTACTTAAGCATAACAGAATTCGCTGTTTTCTTACTTACTCCTTCTACTGACATGTTTATGTTAAAAAATACGGGTATTTAA
>JAGWGZ010000007.1 GCA_028867075.1 Nanobdellota archaeon
TTTATTATCAATGCTATTTCAATCTTGAACCCAAAGTTTAATGCATCAATCACTTTTTCAGCTTCATATTCCTCAAGAGGCTCGCCTTCAATGAAAAGCTCTTTCCCCCGGTGGGATAAGTTTACCTTTAATGCTTCCTCCAGCTTTCTCTTTTCTCTGATTATGCTGCCGATTCTCTCGGAAATTATTTTTTTCATATTAAACCCTCATCTTCCAGGATTTTTTTGTGGGAATAGGCGAGTTTCATTTTTTTTATTTCGCCCGGCGTAAACCAGCGGACTTCGGAAGTTTCATCAAGAGGTTTAGGAATCCCTTTTATTTTGCAATAAACAGGCACGCTTAAATCCTGAAAAGGAGAGTCTTTTGTCGGAAGGTCCATTATCGGCCGTTTTCCGTATTTTATAATTTCTGCATCAACCCCGATTTCTTCTTTCAGCTCACGCTTTATTGCCTGTTCAACTGTCTCGCCGTATTCAATCAATCCGCCCGGCAGACCCCAGTATCCTGGATATAAAATGGAGCTTATCTTTCTTTTTCCCAGGAGGATTTCGCCGTTTGGATTTCTGATAATCGCGGGAACTCCGGGAGTCACTTTCTTATTTAGAATAATCCTCAACCCCGACATAAAATTTCTTCTGAATGACATTTTAGAATTCAGAACTTTCGTCTTTTAGATAGCCCTCTCTTTTCAGCCAGGCAATCTGGTTTAGCCTGTATTTCAGGATTATATCTGCCTTGTCTTTGTCAAATTCCCAGGGCTTTACAATCACGACATCTCCCGGGCGGAGCCAGAGCTCTCTTTTCAGCCTTCCCGGAACCCTGCAGTTTCTTGTTTTGCCGTCTAAGCAGGCAACCATCATTTTATTTCCGCCAAGGCGCTGCTCCACTACCCCTATCATCTCGTCGCCCTTTGGAAGCGGGGCCCGTGAGATGCTTTCTTCAGGTTCCCCGTTCTTGCTATTATGAAATTTTTTTCTTTCCATGTAAAAATCATATGAAAGAGATTTATAAAATTATAGAATGGTTACATCAGCACCATAGCGAAAGGTATGCCCTGTATCTCTTTGATACCTTCTTCTTTTATCAACCCGTGTTTCAGTGCAAGGGAAATTGATTCTTTTCCAACTATATTGAATGTTGCATCCTCGCGGACCATCTTGTTTATTATGGCAGAAGTCTCTTCTCCTGAAAGCTCGTCCCCCCGGTAAAAGCTTTCTTTAACTTCCAGCTGGAATTTTCCCTCTTCAAAAACTTTTCCCAAGAGATCAGAGTCGCATATAGCGACAATGTCTCTGTAGGATTTTATAATTTTAACAAACATTTATTTTATGTGTTTGGCCTGCTCTGCTGACAAAATCTTAGCCATATTTGTTCCGCATACAGCACAAACTCCTCTTGCCATAAAAGTCCCTCTCGGAGTCTTTTCTAACTTAACATTCTTCATTTCTCTTGACTCTTTGCATTTCATGCATCTTCCCTCAAGCATATTATTTTACCTCCCTTTTCATATTCTCTAGAAAATTTCTGGTTTTTTAAAGATTCTTGTCTGAAAAAATCACAGGAAATATTTTTAAATTCTGCTGACAGGGCGCTTTGCGCCGCATGCAAGGCAGTGTATGAATGTCACCCTCTGTTCCGGATCTTTTACTAATTCAGTGTCAGGCTTTCCGCATTCCTTGCAGATTACAAATTCTTTTGCATATTCCTCTATTTTCTGATTTATCTTTGCACTCGGAACTTTTTGATTCAGAATCAGCCTTTCTCCCTCAATCTGCCCCGAGGAAGCAAGTTCTTTAAGCAAAAATTTCTGGAAGTGTTCAGGTTTTCTCCTCAGGTAAGATGCCATCTGGGAAAAATTTGTGATTATAGTTTTCTTTCCCTCAAAATGCCCCTCTGCCTTCGGGATTTCAAACCTCTCGCCGTTGCTCTCTGACTTCTTTATTTTCCTGAACGCTTCATCCAAAAGTTTTTCGTAAGATTCCATCTTTTAACCTTGAAAAGGGAATTTATAAATGTTATATAGGTATTCCATCCTCTAGGAATAAGAAATCATTTTTGTCTACATCCTCTGTTAAATGAACAATCCCCTTTTCAACCTCATAAGAAATTGTAGTTCTTGGGATTAGTCTTCCTCTTGGATATCTAAGTGTATTTTCCCATTCTGATTTATCTGTTTGCCCGCTTGTCTTGTGAGGTGGAAACTGAGCCATCCATCCCCAAGGAACTACTCTTAATTCCCTTTTAGTAACGAGTTTTTCTAATTCTGTCGGGTCTTTAGTTTTTATCTTTGAGACTGGGACTGACAGGGTATAAGTCCCGATTCCCCAATAAGCGTTTTTTCCAGGATACAGTTCTTGATAATCCATTTGATATTCAAGAACAGTCCATTTGGCAGGATAATGGCTTAGGGAGAACTTAACTTCCATAACACATCTTCCGATTAAGTCAATCCCATTATGCTTATTATGAATCAATCCTAGAACTTTAGCTGCCCATTCTTCGTTTACCCAGGGCATGACAAAGCCGTTGAATTTTCTCGCTTTCATTTTAGAAAATTATCCCAAATACCTTACCTTGCCCGGGCGCGGTTCAAATATTATTCCCTCTTCAAGAAGCTTTTGTATTTCTTGATTTATTATTTCCGCAGAGACATCCCTATGTGACATTATTATCTTGTCGACGAAAATTCCGCCTTCTTCCTCCGAGTTTTTTATGTCTTCAAGAATCTTGTCTCTTATAGCGCCTTGCTGGCCGGCAGGTACCTTTACTTCAGGAGCTGATTTTTCCAATTCTATCTTTCTTACAAGAAGATACTTCGGATCCTGGATGCGGACAATTTCAGGTGAAATGTAGAGTTCATTGTTGAAATTTCTCAGCGTCCCTATCACGACAACTGTATCTCCCTGGTTGAGATTTTCAAGAACATCAATATCATCGCCGAATGATTTCAATTTTATCTGACCTGAGCCGTCATCAATTGTCAGAAATGAATATTTCTTTTCTCCCGTGCTGTTATACCTGTCTATAACATTCCCCACAATGTTGACCCTAATTATCTTCCTGTCTCCGAGCCCAAGGAAACTGAATCTCTCCCCATCCATGATTGATTTTCCGACGAGCAAATCTCCGATTCTTAACTTGTATGCAATGTTCCTTTTGAAATCTGAGTTTGGCATGTTATTTCATTTTCTGCACAAACCCGTGTTTGGGCTCGAAAATTATGCTGTTCTTTTTTAATTCAATCAATGCATCTTCAATTTCGTCTTTATTTAATTTTCCCTCAAGTGCTTTTTCGATATCTTCCGTCGGGATCATCTCGCCTATTTTTCCTTCAAGGTCTGTTAGCACATCCCTTACTATGAAAACTTTGTTTCTTTGCGATGAGGTGATCCTGCTCCCTATTCTGTCTATGTCAAAAGTCTTTGATTCATAATCATAGCCGACTTGCATGAGATAATATTTCATGAGTTCAATTGCTCTTTTTGAATCGTCTTTTGTCGCGACCAGACTAAGCCGCATTTTTGCAGATGCCTCTGACATTCTTATCAATGCTTCAAGCTGCCGGGCAGAAATCGGAATAGGCCTCATTGCCCCCTCTGTTGAGACAGGCATATTTCTTAATTCCACATAAAACTTTTCAATTTCCTTCATTGCCTCTTGGTCAAGTGCAGGTCTGATTCTTTGTCTCGCATATGCTATATATTTTCTAAGAATTCTCGTCGGAATCAAAGTTTCTTCGCTTTCGCTCTTTGTATGTTCATACAGAACATGTGCAGCTATCTTTCTGTCTTTTTCACGATCAGGGATATCTCTTAATGTGAAAATAATATCAAATCTGTTTATCAAGGTCGGAGGCAGGTCAATCTGCTGCGCGACAGGCTGATATGGGTCAAACCTTCCGAATTTCGGGTTTGCAGCTGCAAGAACAGAAGTCTCACTTCTTAAAGTCGCCTGAATATTCGCTTTTGAAATTGTGATTGTCTGCTGTTCCATAGCTTCGTGCATTGAACTTCTATCCTGGGGATCCATTTTTTCCAGTTCATCTATGCAGATTATTCCTTTGTTTGCCAATACCATCGCTCCCGCTTCCAGGCTCCAACCCCGCAGATATTCATCACGGACAACAGTCGCTGTCAATCCCGCTCCAGATGCTGACTTTCCGACTACATATCTGCCTTTTGGCGAAATGTCTGCAATAAAGCTCAGTGTGACTGATTTTGCAACACCCGGGTCTCCTATCAGAAGAATATGGATGTCTCCTCTTTTTTTCTGCCCATCAGAATAGACTTTCCTTACTCCTCCGAACAGCTGGAGAATCAGGGATTTTTTTATCTCTTCATATCCCCAGACACCAGGAGTTATTGATTTTGCAAGATTGTCAAACAAGTCCGGGTCTTGTGAAAGTTCTATTATCTGCCTTTCATCTTCTTCCGAAATATCAAGCTCTTCAAATGTTTCTTCCATTGGAATGAGGTTGTTCGTTTCTATTGCCAGCTCGAATCTGGTTGAGAGTCCGCCTCCCTGCAATGGTACTGGAACTTCTTTTAAAACCCCAATTACTTTTATTCTGCTTCCGGGTGTTGTTTTCTCTTCCATTCTCGGTTCCACAAGATCTTCTTTCACGAAAACATTGATTCTTTTCGGCTGTTCCCCTCCCGAAAGCGATTCTGTTGTCTCTTCAATGACCAGCCTTTGGGTGTCAACCATCTCCTTTGAAATAAGCTTGAATCCGCCTTTTCTTCCGCATGAGCACCTCATTGGTTCCCTGAATTTTTTTTCAATCTGCAAAACAGAGAGAATTGTTCCGCATGAGGGGCATTCAAACTTGGCGTTTACAACCTGCGGGCGGACATCTGAGGATTGCTTTATTATCCCTTCAAGAACTATAAGCTCATCAAGGTGCTTTGAGCGAAGGTCCCTTATTTTTATATACTGCGTTTCAGGAAGGTTTGTAAGCCTGACTCTCGGCTTGTCAATAAGGCCAGACTCTTCAATTGCAGTTTCAATCAATGCAAGTGTTTCTTCAGGAGTTGCAAGGATTTCATCAGAAAGCTTGTTTGAGAACTCTGTTATTTTCATGAAATCCAGGAAAATGACATTATTCCCCTTTCTTATGGACTCTCCAAACTCCCTTTTGTAGAAATCAAAGAAGTTTTTTGCCTCAATTACAAGTTCCTCTTTGTTTGACTTTCCTTTTGCCTGTTTTTCTTCCATCCCCTCTTCAGCCATGACTTTAAGGAAAGGTTCAGGTTTTTATAAATTTGTATATAGAAAAATAAACAATCAAGGTTTCATCTGCCAGGTTGTTGGAATAACTGTACTTGTGTCTGTACATCGAGGCGTTTCGCATATTACTTGCCACCAACAGCAGACTTGAGGATTATAACCACATTCCACAGTGGGAGTACCGGCATAGCATCCACTGGATACAGAGGGATTATATGACCAGTCACTTGCCCAATAAATTCCATTAAAACCAGTCCCATAGTTTGTTGTATCGTAATAAGATCCACAGCTATATGTTGTGAATCTCCCCTGCCATCCGTTTAAGTTGCAGTAATATAAGTTACCTGATGATGAGCCTCCAAAAGGACAAAGCGCAAAATTTAATCCGCAACCATTTAATGTCGGTGGCAAGGCCCCCCACCCAGTACAGAACCCAGAACCATCACATGTATACTGCCCGTCATTACTCGGCCCCCCATTAGTACATGCTGTTCCCTGTGCCGCATAAGTTCCCCCACTGCAGCTTCCATCACATTGAACTGTAAAGCCAGAAAAGCATTGTGAGCTCGCCCCTCTTTTTGGAGTACAGCTCTGCCCCATTAATGGGGAGCAGCTTATCAGACACTTATTTTGAGTCGCATCGCAATGATATCCTGAGGCGCATCCTCCAGTGCAGATTGATGAAATATTATTGCTATTTATGGCCTGCTGCAAATTCATGAACATGACCTGTGAGATTGTGGAAATATTTATGGAGATGTTTACCTCTGATGCATAATGCCCCCCTGCCGGGATTGTTGTAATTGGGCTTGAAGGGATTGTTCCTGTTGAGAAAGTATTGCTGTCAATTGCTTGCTGCAAACTCATATTCTGGTTATTGTATGTGACTAATATCTGGTTTGCCAATTCATAAGGGGTTGCAGGGTTAATCGCCGTTGTTGTAACTGGGCTTTGATTGAATCCGAGGAGATATCCTGAGTCTATAACATCCTGTAATGTGGAATAGCCGTTTCCTATCTGCACAAAAATCTGGCTTGAATTATGCCCTGGATTTATTGGGGCAACATATCCGGACGCATATATTCCTGAAATTGACATAACTGCCAAAAGAAAAATTAATAAAACCTCTTTTTTCATTTTCTGCTAGTAAATAAGATATGCCGGATATTTATAAATTCTATTGAAAGTTGAAGTTTTATTTTATTGTTTCTCCTTTAAATTTAAAAAGAACTGATTCACTCTAATCTTGAGTGAGCCTATAGCTCAGCCTGGTTAGAGCACCGCTCTTATATGATTGCAATTCATGGGGATTGCAACCTTGCTGGATAACAGAAGAATCTAAGTGAGGCGGGGGTCCACGGTTCAAATCCGTGTAGGCTCATGAAATTAGGGAAAAGGAGGTGAAAATGATAACAGGACATGAAATTTGGGGAATGATGGGCGGCCCATATGCAGGAATGTGGTCAGGAATGTCGCAGTGGGCAGGGCCGATGATGTTTGCCTTCGCGGCTTTCATGATAATCTTCTGGATTGCAGTTTGGGTATACATGGCTTTTGCATTTACTGCAATTGCAAAGAAGCTCAAATACAAATATCCGGGTATAGCATGGATTCCTTTTGTTGGTCCGCTGATTATTGCATTCCAGGCATCTAAGATGCATTGGTGGCCTTGGCTTCTCCTGATAGGTTATGTGGTCCCAGTGATAGGATGGATTGCAACTGTGACTTTCTGGGTATTCTCTATAATCTGGATGTGGAAAATGTTTGAGAGGATAAAGAGGCCAGGATGGTGGGCAATACTGATGATTGTGCCGATTGTGGGGCTTGTAATGATCGGGGTCGCTGCCTGGGGCAAAAAATAAACTTATTTTTTCTTTTATTTTTTATTTAGTTATATTTAAAAAGTTCTTAAGGGAAAGTTTGATAAAGAAAATTGTTTAGTTGTCTTTAGCCCCGATAGTTCAAGCTGAAATCAGGAAGATTTCGCTAAGACCAACCGGTGCAAAGCCCCGATAGTTCAGAGGCCAAGAATGCGGCCCTTTCACGGCCGTGACCCGAGTTCGAATCTCGGCCGGGGCATTAATCTTTACAAGATTAAAGCCACTCATTCATTAGAGTTCACTTTGTTCTCTCTTGTTCGCTAAAGCAAACAAAAGCCAAATGAGGGCATCCTAATTTGTAAACAAATTCCGGCAAACTGTCGGATGCGCGATGATTTTAAATAATCCGGGGCATTTTTTATTTTGCAAAATTTTATAATTTATGCTTCTTTTGTTATGTGATGAAAAAGAGCGTGGCTTTTATTGTACTGAGTTTTATTCTTCTTGGAATTTTAATTAATTCATATTTTTTATCTGCGGATTTCATTGATTCGGGAGATTCTCTCAGCCCGTCTCACACAAGCAACACGCAAAATCAATTGCCGGCAATGAATAATTCTTTTTTTAATCAGGAGAATATTTATGTATATTCCTTTCTTGGAATGATAGGACTCTTTATCCTTGTCCTGATAATCCTGCTGGTAATCCTCTTTATCAGGAAAATAAAACAGAAGAATTTATAAGGGGGATAATATATCTTCTCTGAGAAAATGAAAAAGAGTTTAATGCTTTTGTTTCTCGGATTTGTCATTTTTGGAATAATGCTAAATTCTATTTATGTCCTTGCAGATGATAACAGCCAATTAAATTCTGGAGCCGGAAATGTTCTTGGCGCCGGAGGGGCTTCCGCCGATTCTAACGGCTCTGATTTAAATGCAGAGGATCAAGGGGGAGCAATGGTTCAGAACAGAGTGCAACAGCATACTGAGAGTGAATATGAGTTTAACGGGACGCATGTTCACGTAAGCCGGGAAGTTCAAACTGAAGACGGTGCTACAGTTGTGCAAATTCAAAGGACCATAACCTATGCTAATGGAACGCAACTTCAGATTAATCTCCAGATTCAGACCAGGAACCAGAATGGAACATTAACAAGAAGTATTAATATGGAAAGGGAAGGAGAGGATTTCAATGTCAGTGTTGAGGACGGACTTAATGTGACGGATGTATCCGCGGGAAACCAGTCGCAGATTATTGCAGGCCTTTCCAACGGGAATATGACAAATATAACAATTCTTCCTGACCAGGCTGCACAAATAGCACTTGAGAGATTAAGGATAAGAAACCAGGTTGCGAATAACGGGACAAACGTTTCCATTCAGTTGCAGGAAAAAGTTCACAATAACATTCCGCAGGTTGTTTATAATATAGAAGCAGACAAGCCCGGAAAGTTTCTTGGAGTTTTCAAGCTTAACATGAAAGTTTCAACGGAAGTTGATCCTGAGACGGGAAATGTTGTCTCTGTAAACCAGCCATGGTGGGCATTTATGGTAAGTTCTGATTCCGGTTCGGGCCAGCCAAGCGCAGGAAATGAAACTAATTCCACAAATTCTTCTTAAAATTTCCTCAGAAAATCTGACTACTTTAGCAGACTGACGAATTTGGACTGAACATCTGAATTTAAATAAAATCCCTATCTCTTTTTGAAAATATTAACCAAATCAAAAAGGGACTTTTTCTCAAAATCAACTATCTTGCTCTTTTTTATGTCTATGCTTATTTTTATCAGACCAAACATTGAGATAAAAATGGTTCCCGTGAGGAAATCTTTTCCATCAACTTTTTGAAGCGAGAATATGAGTTTTTGCAGGCGGTTATTTATCCCCTGAGCGATCATTTTGTCTTTTATTTTCTCCTCAAGCACATTAAAATCAATGTCAAAATCTTCCGAAATCTTTTCCATGTTACCTTGTTCTCCATAATCAAGAGGAAACACCTTGCAATGCTCTTCTATCCTGAAACTGAAAACTTTATTCTTCCCCGGAGAAAAGAAATCAAAATGCTGCTTGTTGTCTTTCCCTTCCTTGTCAATCGTGAAAAATCCAGAACAGAGAAACGCACCCGGATTTTCTTTTATGAATCTTCGAAACTCATCTGATTCCCGAAGCTGTGCCAAAAGTGATTTAAGACTCATGCCCTTTCCTTTATTTCACCGGCTAGTTCTTCAATGAACTTTCCGAGAGTTTCTGACCTTATTTTATTGTCCCCTCTTTCCCGTATGGAAATCCCGCTCTCTTTTTCTTCCTTGTCTCCGACAACAATTATGTATGGGATTCTCATACTTTCCGCGTCCTTGACCTTTGCAGACACCGTAGTGTTCCGGAAATCCGCGTCCAGCCTTATTCCGGGAATCCTCTCGCCGATTTCCTTTATTATCTTTCTTGCATATTTTTCATTTCTTTCTGTGAAGGATAATATGCGAACCTGCATAGGGGCGAGCCATGTAGGAAGCCTTCCCGAGGTGTGCTCCAGAAGAATTCCGAGAAATCTTTCTATTGCGCCGTAAATAACACGGTGTAGCATCACGGGCCTTTTTCTCGTGTTATCCTTGTCTATATATTCAAGTTCAAATCTTTCCGGCATTGAAAAGTCAAGCTGTATTGTTGAGAGTTGCCATGTTCTTCCGAGAGAGTCTTTGACATGGAAGTCTATTTTCGGCCCATAGAATGCGCCATCCCCCTTATTAATTTTGTACTTCATTTTTCTGTTTTTTAGCGCATCTTCAAGCATCTTTTCCGCCTTGTCCCACATTTCCTCGCTGCCAATTCTTTTTTCAGGGCGCGTTGAAAGCTCCACATGGTCAAATTCTATCTTTAATTTTTTGTAGAACATTTCTATGAGGTCCATTATCGCGAATATCTCGCTTTGTGTCTGCTCTTCCGTGCAGAAAATGTGTGCATCATCCTGGGTGAATTGCACGACTCTGAACAAGCCCGCAAGCACCCCTGAAAGTTCCACTCTGTGGACGATTCCAAGTTCTCCGACCCTAAGAGGCAGGTCTTTATATGACTTCGGCCTGCTCCTGTAGACAAGCATGCCTCCCGGACAGTTCATCGGTTTAACAAGAAAATGCCTCTTTTCATATTCTGTGACGAAGTTGTTGTCTTTGTACTTGTCCCAGTGCCCTGAAATCTTCCAGAGTTTCGAATCCATTATCTGGGGCGTTGAGATTTCCTCATATCCTGAATCTTTGTGGACTTCTCTCCAGAAGTTTATCAGTTCGTTTTTTATTATCAGGCCGTTGTTATGCCAGAAGACCATACCGGGTGCGACTTCATTAAATGAAAAAAGGTTCATTTCCTGGCCTATTATCCTGTGATCGTTTTTCTTTAGCTTCGACGTGTCAAGTTTTGTTTTGGAAATCTCCCTCAAAAGTTGTTTTGGGTCATACTGCTCAAGTGTTCCTGTTCTTGATTTTAATTCCCTTGACAATTCCGAAAGAGGATGTCCCTTGACTTTCAGTTCAAATTCCTTGTAATATCCGAAGGGAGCCCGGATAACTTCATAACCATCCTTCTTCAGTCCCTCTTCCGAATCTTTCAGAATTTTTATTGCAACGCCCGGCGCAGAAAGGTTTGATGAAAGGTGCGCATAAGGGTAAAGGACAATCCTTTTTGTATTCACCTGCTTCGCAATTTCTTCAACGTTCTTTGTGTACTCTTTCTGTATTTCTTCATTGTCTCCTTTTTCCACTGCAGTCAGTATTACAAGAACTTCTTTTACTGTCTTTTCAGCCTTTTCTTTTTCATTCAGTGGCTCAACGTCTTTCAGCGCTTTTTTCAGGGGCCTGAACCTTATGTAATCGCAATGCAGGCTCAATAATTTCATTCAAAGGATAAATTTAGGATGTTTATAAAATTAATTGGGATTTAGAATTTTTGATGCGCAAGGTTTAAAAGTTCTAATTTTCGTAGTGGCTTATGGCCAAAAAATCTTATGTTTCCGGGTTGCCGGTCGTTCTTGGAATGGCTCTTCCGATGTTCTTAACCGCGCCTTCAGCAGAAGATGCTTCAATGATTCATGTTCTTGCTGATCTGCCGAGATTTAATCCTCATGGAATTGAAAAAGTTCTTCCTGTTCCTTCTTATGCTATTCCAAAAGCAAGGATGGCGAGAACAGGTTTTGCAGTGAATTTTGATGCCAAGACGCCAGAACAATATTTTTCCGAGCTTCATGAAAAGATTGATGAATATGACAGAATTGCTTCACATAATCCTCTTTTCTCAGAGGTTTATTCTTTCTGGAAAGATTTCAATATGAGGTGGAGCCCTGAAGAGGTTTATTCTCTTATAATGGTGGAATCAAGCGGAAATCCAAGGGCGACGAGCCCAATGAGGGCATGTGGACTCGGGCAATTTCAAGAATCGAGCTGGAACATTGTGTGCCCGTACATTCCATTCAAGCATTTTGTCTTCAATCCGCGCCTTAACATAATAAATACATTCATTCTTCTTAATTATATTTACGGTGAAGCAAGCAAAATATACCCTAACTGGAATGACCTTTCTGAAAGCGCAAGACATGATGTTGTCTTCAGAAGCTATAATGGCGGCCTTGGCAACTATCAAAATGTAAACTGGACTATATCGAAACTTCCGCTTGAAACAAGAGATTATGTCCCTAAGATAAAGGAGATGATTGAGAAATCTTTTCCCTCAGATAATTTTTTGTCTAATAGGCTGTCCAAAGTTTAATTCTTCATCAGAAATTTACCAATCTGCTTCTTGGCAAGCTCTTTTTTCCTACGATGCTCTCCAAGGAAATCATTGATTCTCTTTATCAGGATTTCTTTAAGTTCTGACGTCAGGAGAATTCCTGACTTATAATCATCGTAAATCTTTTGGAGCTTTTCGTCATCAGGTTCAAAAAATATCTTGAGGTACTGGAATGAAATGTCTATGTCCGGATCCCCGCCAAGTCTTCTGTGCTCTTCAATGCTTTTCTTTCCCCCGGAGAATGCATATTTCTTTATTTTTGTTTCTACTGTTTTTTTATCGTCGTCAAGGAAGATAACGTTCAATCCGGAATCTGATGATGACATCTTTGCCTCTCCGTAAAGTGACGGGATGAATTTTGCATGGATTGCGGCAGGCTTTTCAAATCCAAAGTTCTCGGCAACATCACGGACAAGCCTCATATACGGGTCCTGGTCAATTCCTATGGGGACAAGTGTCATGTGTTTCCCTTTATGAAACTGGGGGAAGAGGATATGCGCTGCCTGCATCGCCGGATAAAAAGTCCATCCGACATTGTTCTCTGGTTTTAGTCCGAAAATCGCCCTGGCCGTTGAGTAAGTTGTCTTCTTTGCAATCTGCGCGGCATACCTGTAAATGTCAGTATAGACAAAATCCTCAAAAATAAATGTTTTTCCGGGTCTAAATCCGAGTGCAATCAAATCGAGTATGTTATCTTTTGAATATTCAATAGATTTTTCATAGCTTAAACCTTCTTTTACGAAGAATTTTTCATCATCTGAGATGGGTATGTAAACATCGCACCCGAATTTTTCCTGAAGCGATTTTGCAATCAGAAATGGAACCAGGTGCCCAAGGTGCATTTTTTCACTCGGCCCCCGGCCAGTAAGTATTGAAACCCTCTTTTTTTTCTTTGCATCTGAAAGCCATTTGTCTGCATCGCGATGAGCAAAATAAATCTCTCTCTTTATCAGCGGATTTGAAACCCCTATTGAACCGCGCAATTCACCGCTTATTTTGGCAACCCCAAAATCTTTTATCAGCTTTTCATAATCAAGGTCTCCGGAAACTTCCCAGGGAGTTATGCCGTAAGGTTTTGCCTCTTTTTTATTCATCGTAATCTAAGACGAAATTTCTTTTTAAAATTATGCACAAATATATTTATAAATAACGTCTGCATTTTATCTGAGATTAAAATGAGGAAGGTGATTTTATATCTTGCTTTTGTTTTGTCGTTGATATTCCTGGCTTCTTTTGCACACGCACAGATTGTTTATAATTCTGCACTCAATGGGGTTTACAGTGTGGGCGACACAATCGATGCTTCAAATGTCACTTACTCTGGTTCTGTTACAAACATGCAGGTCTCTCTTCAATGCACAAACACAACTGCCCCTCTCGGATTGGAATATCTCAACGGCATGCTTTATGTTCCATCATTCATGCTTTCTTCGTCTGACCTAGGGACATGTTCCATAAACTTTTATTCAGGCAATCAGCTTCAGGGCTCTACGTCAAGCTTTCAGGTCTCTGATTATATAAACGTAAATCTTTCCTCCCCTGTTAATGAATTCAAGCCAGGGGATTACATCTCGCTGAGCGGCAATGCGATAAAGGCAAATGGCCAACCTGCATCCGGGGTTGCCGTTATAAGCATAACCTCAGGAAACAATTCAGTGTACCAGAATTCAATCCCTGTCAACAACGGGCTTTTCTCTTCAAATTTCTCGCTTTCAAGCAGCCTCCCTGCAGGGCAATATGTTGTGACTGCGAGTGTTTATGAAACAGATTCATCGGGCGCGCAATTAAACAAAGGAGCAGATGGGATTGGAATTTCTGTTGACCAGGTTCCGACCACTCTTAACCTGATTTCAGGAAATTCAGGTCAGGATATAATTCCCGGAGATAGTTTCAGCGTGGAATCTGTTCTGTATGACCAGTCCGGAAAAGAGATTGATGCTCCGGTTAGCTTTGTTGTCAAGACAAGCAAGGGAAACATAATTGACAGGGAGCAAAGAAATACTGGAGACTCGTTTACAATCCCGGTAAGCTATAATGATGCACCTGACACGTGGACTATCTATGCAAGTTCAGAAAATCTGAGCACGCAGCTTGGATTTAATGTTCTTCCCAATCCTGCAATTTCCGCCACCATGATTAATAGAACTGTTGTCGTTACTAATACCGGGAATGTGCCATACAATAGTTCATTGTTCGTCACCCTCGGAAACCGATCTTTTTCATTCAATGTTTCTCTTGATGTTGGGCAAAGCCAGAAATATCTCCTTTCAGCACCCGATGGGAAATATTATGTTGCAGTCTCAAGCAACGGGAACAGTCTGTTCAGCGGGGATATAGCGCTTACCGGAAATGCAGTTGCAGTCCAGAAATCTGTATTTGGTTTCATAAGCCTCATACAATACCCCCTGATAATTGCGGTTGTTGTGGTTGTCCTGGTCTTCCTTATCTTCTTTTTCTTCAGGAAATGGCACAGGAAGGGGTTCAGGAAAAAAGTCAATCTTAACAAGACATTTACCATGAGGGACGGAATAATTATAAGCGACGGAAATGATGTTTACGGAAAAGACAAGATGATATCAACCAGAAACTCGGCAGAACTTTCCCTTTCTATTCACGGAGACAAGCAGACTGCAAGCATAATATGCGTTGACTTCAAGAATTTTGAAGAGATAAAATCGGGACGAAACGGGGTGAGCGAGACAATGAACAGAATGAAATCTGTCGCAGAAGATTCGCGGGCAGTCCTATATGAGAATGGCGGATATTTCTTCTTTATTTTCTCGCAGCTTAAGACAAAGAGAGAAGACAATGAAATGACTGCAATAAAAATCGCGAAGCAGATAGAGAGAATCTTGCAGGACCATAACAGGCTTCTGAAACAGAAAATAGATTTTGGAATCTCTGTAAGTTACGGGATGATTATTGCAAGAGACGCGGGGAGAAATGGAATCAAATTCACTAGCCTTGGAAACTCCCTTTCGGCGGCGAAGAGACTCGCATTTGTTTCCCGCGGGGAGGTTGTTTTGGGAAAGAACATTAAGGATAGAGTTGCATCAGAGGTCAAGACAGATGCCCATTCAGAAAGAGATTTAGAGTTTTATACAGTCAGTGAAATACGCGACAGGGAAAGAGGACAGAAGTTCGCTGCAGAGTTCATGAAAAGGCTGGAAAAAGAAGAGAAAGACCGAAGAGACCGCGATTCCTCTTTTTGATCTTTTTATAGGTGGATTTTCTCAAGAATTTTATCGAAACTGACTTCCAAAATCGCCACAGGCATCCTTGCTTTCCAATTCTTTAATATCTTTGGATGAACTTCCCCGATATAACCAATTATTTCTTTTTCAATTGCGAAGGATGCAGCACGCCCGTTTATAATCCAGCCCGGTGTTTCTTTAGGCTCTTCAAACCTTATTTCAATGCCAAGCATCCTGAAGAGATAGGAAGCCGCTTGCCTGAGTTCTGTGAAATTTCCCGGTGATATTGCTATCGCTAGGTTTTCATGTTCATGCAGCATGTCATTCTTTATTGAGAAGACTTTTCCGATCTCAAATATCTTCTGAGGGAAATCATTGTTCACATTCTCAGACAGAATTTTCATCAGGTAATGGGACAAATTTTCTCTGAGAATATTGTAATCTGTTTTTGAATTTTCCACTTCTATGATCTCTGGTTTAATTTTTTCGCCCATGTTTTCAAATTGCTCTCTTTTTGTTGTAAGATGGTAGTTTGATACTTCGAGCATGCCAAGTCCAGAGAGAATTTCAGCTGCCTTGCGCTTTACAGATTCATGCGGGTTTTCTGCGCCAATGCTCGATATCGGCGGAATTTCGGGAATGAACTTATCGTAGCCATATGCGATTGCTATGTCTTCTCCAATATCAACTTCATGCAGAATGTCAATCCTCCATGGCGGAATTTCTACGACGCCCTTTGAGTATCCATATCCCATCCTTTCGAGCAATTTTTTTATCTCCTCTTCTTTAAGATTTAATCCCAGGAGGGTATTTATCCTCGCAGAATTTATTTCCATCTTTTCTGTTTCAAGGTTTGGGGAGGGCTTCTTTTCTGAGCCGTGAGACATTTCAACTTCATGGATTGCCCCACCCATATCTGCGAACATCGATGCCAATATATTGATGCATTTGTCCAGCACCTTCCTGTCAAATCCAGAGCATTCCACGAAGATATCCCGTGTTTTTTCAGTCACCCTACCTGTTGTTTTTGAGTTTATCACCGGAGGCATGCTGAGTATTTTATTTTCAGAATCAATGAATATCGGGAACTTTGTCTTCCCCGCCAGAAGATCAGCATATTCCTTTCCAGCAGGATGTCTCTGAAGTATTTCCAGTCCAGACATTTCGCGCTCTGATTCAAGAGGGATGAATTTTATTTTATCAGGCTCAAGGGCAGTAAAATGAACCGGGAATTTTATTTCGTCCAGAGGGTATATCCCTATCGCGAATTTTTTTCTTTTTCGCCCCAGAGTGAGATGCAGTTTTTCCTGTATCTCTATTATCTCTTTTATCTTTTCAGAATTAAGTCTGAGCCCTTTTATAACTGCACATGATGTGTAAGGGCGTATCTCTTTGAGAGAGTCATTCACAATTACAGAGTATGTCTCTTTTGATCTTTTTATCCTGTATTTTTGCAACCCGGTTTTTCTGTCCAGGAATGCAAGAAGTGCTCTTTTGAGCCCATGATATGAAAGTAAGTCAGGGCGGTTCGGTGAAATCTCCACCTGAAGCTCGTCTTTAGTGAGTTTCTCTATCGGTGTTCCAAGCATTGTAATCTTTTCCTGCATTTTCTCATCTAGTTTCCCGATTTCTTTTTCAAACAATTTTCTGTTTATGTCTACTATTGCCATTTTATTTTCTCAATTTGTCTGCTATTTCTTTTAATTCTCTTGGGTCCATCCGTCTTGCTCTTTTAGGATTTAATTCATCTGCCTTGTTTATCGGCACAAGATGAATATGAACGTGCGGGACACCAAATCCTTCTATTGCCATACCTATTCTCTTAGGTTTTAATTTTATTTTCATATCTTTTGAGAGATCTTTTGCTTTTAGCATGAGTTGGGAATATTCATCATCGCTTAAATCGAACACATAGTCGTTGTGTTTTCGCGGTATTAATAGGACATGGCCTGGATTTATAGGATTCACGTCGAGTATTGCAATATGGCTTTCATCTTCCCAGATTTTCACGCCAGGAATCTTTTCTTCTATTATTTTGCAGAAAATACAGTCTTTCATTTAATACCTCCTTTTTCTTATTTCGTCCATTTTAATTTTAACAGCATCTTCTATATCTATGCTGAATCTCTTGGCAAGAATTAATATTGTAAATATCACATCTGCAAATTCTTTTTTGAGACTTTCTTCATCTGCTTTTTGTAACTTTTCCTTTCTTTGATATCCTTTATTCTTTAAGATTTCATCATACAACTCACCTAATTCTTCTATCACTTTGAGGCCCATAGCCATCGTTAACTCGCTTTTGTCTTTTTCCGAGTAATATTCTTCCAATCTTTTTATTTCCTCATTAATAAATTGGTTTATTTCTTTAATGTTCATATTGCAGTTTTGTCGTCATGGCCCCCTGCCAGTTTATTTGCATGTCCGACTTTTTTCATAACTCCCGAAGGCATTCTCTTTTCATATTCATCAAGTGTATTTTGCAGCGCTTTTTCAGAATTAATCCCCGCTTGATTTGCTATTTTTAAAAGAAGAAACATCGTGTCTCCAACATAATCAGAGACTTCATCTTTATGTTCGCCCACAACTTTTCTTTGCTTTTCATCATCAATCCATTTTATCAAATTCCAGAATTCTCCGCCCTCTTCTGTTATGTTAAGCAGAAGGTCTTTTATATTCCAATTATTCTTCCACCCTCTTGCAATATCAAATTCTTTTATCTTTTCCTGTGCATCTTTTATTTCCATTTTATTCCAGCTGAATTATTTTCAATCCAAATTTATTTATGTCTTCTTTAGTCCAATAATGCAACTTTTTAGTTGTCTCAATGTAACCCGCTTTCTTTATTATTTTGTTACTGGTCGGGTTGCCCGATTCATCGCGTTGGATTATTATCAATTTATCCCCTTCGTTAATCTCTTTGCTCCCTAATCTTACTTCAAACTTCTTTCGTCCCGATTTTACTAAATCAAATATTTCTTTATCTAAATGAATTGTTCGTTCCGCCATTATCCCTTCATCCAGAATTTAATTCTTCTTAGCATGCCGAGGTCATTTTTGTAGAGTTCACGGAGGTCCTTGATTTTGTAATAATCCATTATCATCCTGTCAAATCCAGGGCCCCATGCCAGAACCGGAATGTTCTCGCCCAAAAGGGGAATAACGACTTCAGGCCTGAATATCCCAGCTCCTCCGAGTTCAAACCAGATTTTTTTCTCAGGATGAAATACACGGATTTCCACGCTCGGCTCTGTGAACGGATAATAACATGGATAGAATTTTATCTTTTCAAATCCCATTTTTTTGAAGAATTCCTTCAGATATCCAAGTAGATGCCTGAAGTTTGCATCTTTGTCAATAACAATTCCTTCTGTCTGATTGAACTCAAATCCGTGGCTCCAGTCTGCCGTCTCGTTCCTGAAGACTTTTCCTATTGCGAAGAATTTTTTTGGCAGTTCATTCTTTTTTATCCCGGCGAGAGTCTGCGCTGATATGCAAGTAGTATGTGTCCTCAAAACTAATCTTCTTGCTTCATCTTCGCTCCAAGAATATTGCCACCCTTTGCTCCCATCGACTCCCTTCTCATGACTTTCCTTAACTCTTTTCACAATTTCCCTGTCGGGAAGATGGGATTTTCGGTTTATGAAGAATGTGTCTGCCATTTCACGCGCGGGATGGTCCTGCGGCTGGAACAATGCATCGAAATTCCAGAATGAACTCATAACCAGGTTTCCGCTCATTTCTTCAAATCCCATCTCAGTCCATACTTTTCTTGCATAGTCTGTAGACTGGTTTACAAAATGCCTTTTTCCCCCGCTAATCTCAGGCACCGAAGATAAAACGTCATAAACTCTGAATCTTTTTCCTTTCCATAGCCTGTCTGATTTTATCATCTCGGGAGTTATTTGCTCTATTAAATCTCCTGTCTTTATCCTTTGATTTGAAATTTCCCTGCCGCGCGGCGTGAGTTTTATCTTTATTTTCTTCTCTTCAATCACTTTTACTATGTCCCTCCTTTTTTGAAGTTCTTTAAATGTCTGGATTTGCTCCGAACTGATAGAATCCCATCTCAGTGGCAGGCTTTCTATAAAAATTTCTTCAGGCATCTTTCGTGATATCTCTTTATCACCAAGAATCAATCTCTTGTTTTCAATCTCAATAAGAGACTTTTTCTTCAGGCTTCCTATAGATGCCCTAAATTCGTCTGCATTTAACCTACTCTGTTTTTCCGCATCTTCAATCAAGAGCATTCTCTTTTCACCGAGAAGGTCTATGAGCCTCCTTTCAGGGAGGCCTTTCTTCTTGTACAAAATTCCGTTTATCCCCAGAGTGATAATTTTCTCTTTTTCATATGAAAGCTCAACAAGCCCCTTATTCTTCAGGTATTCAAGCGCCCGCATCACAGATGTTTTGTCAAGATTTGATTTTTTGCATATAGAAACTATATCCTTGTCTTCAATGAAGGGCAGAATCTTGAGTTCATGCGGGCTTAATGACTCAATTAGTTTCCGTTCATCCATGCAAAGCAAAGAGTTTATTATTTTATAAATCTTTTATCATACAGAATCCGCCGACATCCATGTCGTCATGCCAAGGACCAGTCCGAGGGATTTCAAATCCCGCGCGTCTCTTTTATTTTTATCATTTTCTGTTATAAACTTCATTCTCACCTTTTCTTTTGCACAGAGCATTATGTTCTGTCTTATCCTCCCGAGAATTTCTGCTTTTTCATTCCCGAATGAGTTTATGATTTCGTCAATGCATATTCCGATTCCCACATCGCTTTTTTTCGCCAATTTCACAATTACAGAATCAAGCCCAGAGTTTCTCTGCTTTTGGCCATCCTTCCTGTGCCTTTGTTTTATCAGCAGAATATTTATCTTTTCTTTTTCAAGGATTTTTCTGCTTAATTCATCATCGGAAGTTGTAAAAATAATACCCCTAATTTTTTCTTCCCGGATTGCCTTTCTTGCTTTCTCAAAATTATTTTCCTCAAGAATCTTCATTTTTTGGTTTTTTTAGGCGGTGTTTTTGCAGGAGCAGCCTTTTGAACAGAAGATCTATCTTTAGAGAAGAGATTGTAAATCTTGAACTCAACTTCAAAGAGTTTCATTATCAGTCCCGTTACGAGGAGGGCGGCACTCACCAGAATCATCCGTATGAATGTGGCTGTTGATTGTGAAAAGAACAGAGAGGCTGCGTCAGATATTAATTTATTATTCAGGATTGGTAGCAATTTGCTTATTCCAAGAATCGGAAGAGATGCGAGCACGACATTCCACCCAATCACAAATGGAAAATTCCTCTTCTTTTCAACAAGGAAGAACAACGCTGCTGAAAGCCCCAGGACAGCTATAAGTGAATAGTAAAATATGCTTCTCCAGTAAAATTCTGCCTGGCGGGAGATTAGGAATGTCGGAGCCGGATATTTGCCGAAGCAATCCCAATAAGTGCAGCTATAACTTGCATTGTAAGCGTCACTGACAAAGTTTGTTATGACTTCGCTTGCAAGCTGGGATGCGGATTCTCCACTGTTAACGCTTTGGCACGACAGCCTGAAAGTGTAATTCTGAAGAGTTGCCCTGTATTCCTGATTTGTAGCACAATAAAATTTCAGCATGTTCATGCCCGATTCAATCTGCTGCGTAATGTTTATCTGCTGGCCGGAAATCTGCCCTATGAAGCTAACAGCATTGCCCTCAATTGATTTGTATTGAAGAGAAGAAGAAAGGTCCCATGAAATTCCTGCAATAAGGAGGGAAACAAAAAGCAATACGCTGGACAGTACAATCAACAAACCTCTTATCATCAATTAAATAGCTGATTTTGATTTATAAACCATTACATTTTTTTCAGTAAAGCAATTCTTTTTTCCAATGGCGGGTGCGTGGACGCAAGATTTTTAAGCGGACTTGTGAAAAACAAGGGAGCAATTGCCCTTGAGACTCTTTTCTCATTTTTTGCAGAATCTTCCTGGTTTTTTATTTTCTCCAAGGCTCCAATCAGACCATTTGGATAGCGCGTGAATTTCACTGCTGATGCATCTGCAGTGTATTCCCTTTTTCTTGAGATTGCGAGCTGCACAAGCCCTACGACAATCGGGGCTATGATGGCAAGCACAATGCCGATTATTATGAATACTCCTTTGCTCCTGTCATTATCCCCTCCTCTGAGCCAAAAGCTTCTGAGGAATATCTCGGATATGATTGCAATTATTCCGACCATCACTGCAGCAAAAGTCATATATCTTATGTCATAGTTCGCTACATGAGATAACTCATGAGCCAAAACACCTTCCAATTCTCTTTTTTCAAGATTGTCAAGAGCTCCGCGAGTTACGCACACTACAGCATGTGCTGGGTCACGCCCGGATGCAAATGCATTTATCTGTCGGGAATCCATCACATAAAGCTTTGGCATCGGCAGCCCGGATGCTATTGTAAGAGATTCAACAAGACTGTAAAACTGCCCATCTCTTTCCTTATCAGCAGGCTTTGCGCCGACGCTTGTGAGTGCAATTCTGTCTGAATTGTAATAGTTTATCATGACATAAAATATGGAGAACATTATGGCAATAATCATTATGAGGAAAAAGTATGAAGGGCTGAATGCGAATGATATTGCATATCCAAGGGCAATTATTACAACCAGTATTGAGAGCATCAGAAAAAAAGATTTGAGCTTGTTTCTTGAGATTTGGTCGCGGAAATCAACATGTTCTGGCATGAAGTAGGAATCGCAAGAATATTTATTAAGTTTTGTGCATAGAATTTATTGTGGAAATAAGGAGCATTTTTCGCGATGGAGAAAGAATCCCCGAGAGGTATACTTGCGATGGCGATAATGTGAACCCGCTTTTGGAGTTTTCAGGAGTCCCTTCAGAAGCGAAAAGCCTTGTTTTGGTCATTGATGATCCGGATTCACCTTCACGGAACTTTGTCCATTGGGTAATGTGGAATATCCCTGCAAATACAAAGCGGATAAATGAAGATTCTGCCCCAAGGGGGGCACGACAGGGAAGAAATGATTTTGGAAATTTAGGTTATGGTGGGCCATGCCCTCATGAAGGAAATCACAGATACCGGTTCAGATTGTTTGCACTTGATATTCTTCTTGACTTGCAGAATGGTTCAAAAGCAGACGTTGAAATGTCTATGAAAGAGCATATTCTTGCGCAGACTGTTCTCACAGGAACTTACTCAAGATAATTTCTCTGAAACAAATGGAAAACATTGATTCATGCCCGCTATGCCACAGTAAATTATCAGAAGAAGCAGCTGAAAAAGTCAGAGTATTTCTGTCAGAAACTTTTACTGACTTGGATAACCTGGATGAAAAGAAGAAACTGCACCATGAATCAATGAAAAAAGGAGAATGCATCATCTGCGGAGGGGATATCTTTGCGATGGGGGAGAAGAAGTGATTAAACAGTAGTATTAATGATATATTCTTTAGAGACAACTAATCTATAAATAATAGCTTTTCTTTTTCTTTTAATGAGGGAATATCTGGAGCATAACCGAAGGACATATGATGCCCTTGCAGAAGAATACAAACATAATCTTGAGACTTATGCCGTTGCCGACCAAAAGATACTTTTTCCATTTATTGGCTGTCTAAAAGCTCGTTTTAGCAATCCGCGTGTTTTAGAACTTGGCCCGGGATCAGGATTGGCATTGCAATATTTCGCGAGAGAGGGATTTAATACGACTGCGATAGACATTTCGAGCGAAATTATAAAAGTAGCAGAGCAGGCATCTCCGAGTACACATTATCTGCTTGGAGACTTTCTTGGATTTGATTTTGGGGGTTTAATCTTTGACGGAATTTTTGCAAAAGCGTTCATACACTTATTCCCGAAAGATGACGCAATGCTTGTATTTAGAAAGATCTTTGGTTTGCTAAGCAGAGGAGGTGTTGCATATCTGGCGACGACCCGCCATGAGGTATCCGAGGAAGGATTTTTCGAAAAGTCTGATTATCAAAGAAAGGAAAAGAGATTCAGGAGAAGGTGGGCGGAAGGCGATTTGTTGGAAGCGATAATCAATACAGGTTTTGATATCTATAATAGGTGGTATGATGATGAGCCTGATAAAGGCAAGAAATGGATTAATATCCTTGCTGTGAAACCTTTCTGATTTATCGCGTAAGTTTTATAAACCAAATTTCAACATTATTAACATGAAAGCAAATCAAGGATTTTCATTCATCTGTCACAGGAGTGCCAAATGAAACGCTCATCACGAAGGTGGAAGAAGAAAAGGCAAATGCGCTGGAAATGGCAGAGAAAGCGCCTTAGAAAGGAAAAGCGCAAGCGTAAAATGAACAGAGAAAGAAGTAAGTAAACTTACTTCTAGAAATTCTGCGAACTTAGAGAAACAACTAAACTCACCTCTGGAAATTCTATAAGTTTATGGAAGCAAATAAATCCGGATTCCAAACAGAGTTAAAGAAGCATATATCTTTCGGTATAATTAACTATAAAAAGTAAATTGGAAATGTTCTTTTATGCCAGGACTAACAGAAGATCTTTTGAAAGAAGCTGCAAATGAATATTTTCCCAGAGTTGGCGCTTCTTTTAGTGATGGAGACAATCTTGGAGGTTCTTCTATAAACGTTTTTCCAGGTTATGCTCGTTGGAGGGAAAATATGCAGGGAAATCACCCCCCGGCTTTTAGGGGAAATAAGGTGCCTGCCTGGGCAATGGATGATTATATCTCGGAGGCCGTTATGCTTGCGGCATACCTTCTCAGGAATGGTTATCCTCAGAAAAATGTTCTTGAAATGTTGCCGAGGGGTTTTGCATTATATGTCTCAAAAAAGCTGCGGAAAAATTTCCCTGAAAAGAACGCGAATTCCTCGGGATAATCTCTCTGCCACATTGGAATTTCCTCTTTTAACAGCCATTGCAAAAAATAAGCTTGATAATCTGTTGAAGTATGCAGGAACAACCGGATTAATATTCGTTTTATTCTCTTTTATATATTGATGAAGTGAGGGCTCAACTTCGCGCGCCATGGTCCTGCAGTTGTTCAGAGTCTGAAGTTCGTGAGTCTCAAACCCGATAAATTCATATTTTTTTACATATTTTTGCGCCTCCCATATATAAGATTCAATTCTATGCAAATCTGCTTTGTTTACTGGATTGGTTGTGTAACCCTGCATGTTCTCCGGGTCCTGAATCATAGGATAAGCCTGCCACAATTTTCCCTGCACTCTCTTAAGAATCACTTTTTCTCTTCCGAATGATTCTGATATTGCGACATCTACAGCTCCCTGGAGAGAATCTATCTTGCTCATCAATTGGATAAGAGCGCTTTCCTTTCCTGTCCTTGCTCCAAGCAAGTCTTTTGTGTATCCGGCGTCTCCTCTTCCGGTGTACAGCGGATGTATCTTTCCCCCCATTTATTTTAGTTCTGAAAGAGGTATTTATAGTTATAAGTCTGGATAGCACAATAATCTTTATAAGTTTCTTTTTGGAAATTATCTAATGAGCAGTGAAATCTGGACTGAAAAGTACAGGCCTTCCAAATTTCCGGAGATGGTTGGGCAGGATAACATAGTAAAGAGAGTTGAGGCGCTTACAAAATCAATGAACATCCCGCATCTTCTTTTTGCAGGACCTGCGGGGACTGGAAAATCAACTCTTGCTTTGATAACTGTAAAAGAGCTCTTTGGCAATGATTGGAGAGAAAATTATCTTGAGCTTAATGCTTCTGATGAAAGAGGAATCAATGTTGTAAGAGACAAGGTTAAGAATTTTGCAAGGACAAAATCCCTCGGTGAGGTTCCGTTCAAGGTAATCTTCCTTGACGAAGCTGATGCTTTGACTCCCGAAGCCCAGCAGGCCCTGAGAAGGACAATGGAGAATTATTCTGCAACCTGCAGATTCATACTCTCGTGCAATTATTCAACAAAAATAATAGACCCTATACAGTCGCGCTGCGCGATTTTCAGGTTCAAGCTCCTGGAAAAGAAAGATATAGAAAAAGTCATCCAGAGAATTGTTGAAAATGAAAAGCTTACAATAACTCCCGACAGCATAGAGACACTTTATGAGGGCAGTGAGGGGGATTGCAGGAGGTGCATAAATCTTTTGCAGGCAACAGCTTCAATCTCGCCGTCAATTTCTCTTGACCTCGTTGAAACAATAATCTCAAATACAAAACCAAAAGATGTGAAGGTTGTCCTCGATTATGCAATCTCAGGAGATTTCCAGAAAGCAAAGGAAAAGCTCCTTGACATAATGCTTCGCGAATCTATTTCAGGGCAGGATGTTATAAAATCAATCCAAAAGGAAATCTGGAATCTTCCTGTTGAGCCTGAAATAAAAGTCAAGCTCACTGAAAAAACAGGCGACGCAGAATTCAGGATTGTGGAAGGCAGCGATCCTTTTGTCCAGTTGCAAGCATTGCTGGCAAGTTTTGTCCTTGCAGGTCTGGGGAAGGGATAGATGAGAAGGACTTATGGCGGTCCCAGGTTCGGAGTCGGAGTGATTATAAAGAGAGACGGCAGAATCCTGCTCGGAAAAAGGAAAGGTTCTCACGGGGCAGGGACATGGAGTTTTCCCGGAGGGAAACCAAACAGTTTTGAGTCGATAGAGAACTGTGCAATTCGCGAAACCAGGGAAGAAACCGGATTGCGGGTAATTTTAGACAAGATGCAACGCAGGCTTTTTACTGAAGACTTCTTTTATGATGAGGATTTTCATTACATAACACACTATGTTGAGGCAAGACATGCTGGCGGTGAGGCCCAAATTATGGAACCTGATAAATGCAGCGAGTGGGATTGGTTTTTCTGGGACAATTTGCCCGCCCCTTTATTTCTGCCTGTAAGGAATCTAATTAAACAGGGTTATAATCCTTTTTACTAAAATGCCCTGGGTTGAAATTTACAGACCGAAGAAATATTCTGAGATGAAGGGGCAGGAAGATGCTGCTGACAAACTAAGATTCTTTCTCAGGAATTTCGGGAAGGGAAAAAAGGCGATGATTCTTTACGGCCCGCCCGGAACTGGAAAGACGACTCTTGCTTATGTTGCTTCAAATGAAACGAATTCAGAAATCTTTGAACTCAATGCCTCTGATTTAAGAAACAGGGAAAGGCTGAAAGAGACGCTGAAACCCGTACTGGAACAAAAGTCTCTTACAAATGAAAGAAAAATAATCCTTATCGACGAGGTTGACGGGATTTCAAAGGAAGATTGGGGCGGATTGCCGGAATTGATTGAACTCATAGAAGATTCAGCATGGCCGATAATCCTTACTGCTAATGATGTCTGGGATAGGGGCTTTGCCCAGTTAAGGAGGCAGTGTGAGCTCGTGCAATTCAAAGAAATAGACTATAAGACAATAAAAGATGTTCTGATTTCTATTCTGAGAAAAGAAAATAAATTTCTGGAGGGTGACCTGCTGACGGGGATTTCAATAAAGGCCAAAGGAGACCTGCGCGCAGCGATAAATGACCTGCAGATAGCTTCTGAGATGGAAGATCCCCACAAGGTTCTGGAAAATGACAGAAACAGAGAGATAGACATTTTCAATGCATTGAGGATGATATTCAAGGAAAAACCAAACGAGAACATGCTGAAAATTTTTGATTCTGTGAACATGCCTCTGGATGAGATAATGCTCTGGATTGAAGAGAACATACCTGCCGAGTATAAGAATGAAGAGCTGGAAAAAGCTTATTCTGTACTGAGCAGCGCGGATGTATTTAAAGGCAGGATTTACAAGCAACAATATTGGAGGTTCCTGGTTTATGAGAACATTCTTCTTAGTTACGGGATTGCATCTTCAAAGGAAGGAATCAAGAAGGGATTTACAAGCTATAAAAAACCTGAGAGAATTCTCAAGATATGGATGAACAACCAGAGGACCGCAAAGAAGAAATCTATAGCCAAGAAATATGCCGATTATGCGCATATAGGAGACAAGAGGGCAATGTATGAATTCCCGCTCATGAAAGCAATTCTGAAAAATCCTGCCGCAAGAAAAGAGCTGAAATTGGACAAAGAGGAAGAAGAATATCTTGATAAGATACAGTAATCATTTCATAGGTGCAAGAACCTGAAGTAGGTATTTCCCGTCTTTTGTCGCATATACAGGAACAATCTGGCCCTGGTAAAGGACATTCACCTGATACAGTCCGCTGAATTCGCTTACATTCACCAGTTCAACTGATGCATTCAAATTTGAGTTCAGGAAATCCACTGAATTCTTTCCTATTATCCCGGGAGAAGTTCCCAGATTAAGACTGCCATTGAATATATAAATCAGGAGAAGAGCTGCAGAAACAACGGCAATCACCGCGAGAATTATCGTGGAAACAGCCCAGGGGTTTTTTATCTTCCCAAAGAATCTTGGCAGCTTTATTTCAAAAGAATCTTTTTTCATAATCAGTTCAGTAATTGATGATTTAAAAGCTTAATGTTCTCCTTTTCAAGCACGCGAAGTTTTTTATATTTTAAAGACGTTGATTTTTAATGGGTTTGAACATAAGCGACATAATTCCAAGGGAAGATCTTGAAATATCCGGACTTAAAGGGAAGACCCTGTGCGTGGACGCATTTAACACGCTTTATCAATTTCTTTCAACAATAAGGCAACCGGACGGAACGCCACTGATGGATAGTAAGGGAAGAATAACGAGCCACTTGTCAGGAATCTTTTACAGAAATGTGAACCTACTCGCAGAAGGAATAAAACTGGTCTATGTTTTTGACGGCAAAGCTCCGGATTTGAAATACAAAACTTATGAAAAAAGACAGGGGAACAGGGAGCTGGCAAGGGAGAGATATGAAGAGGCAAAGCAGGAAGAAGATGTTGAAGCGATGAAGAGATACAGCAGTCAATTTATAAGACTGAATGATGAGATAATCCGAGAGAGCAAAGAGCTGCTTGAGGCAATGGGGATTGCTGTTGTGCAGGCTCCAAGCGAAGGTGAGGCAGAAGCCGCTTATCTTGCAAGGATAAAGAAAGATGTTTATGCAAGCGTCAGCCAGGATTACGACAGCTTATTGTTCGGTGCTCCGCGCCTCATAAGGAATCTCACTCTGGCAAGGAAAAGAAAGACCCTTCGGGGGTGGATTGAGGTAAATCCGGAGATAATAGAACTGGAAAAAGTGCTTAACTTCCTTAATCTTAATCTTGATCAGCTTATTTGCCTCGGAATTCTTGTCGGCACGGATTATAATCCAAAAGGAATTCCCGGGATAGGCCAGAAAAGGGCGCTTCAGATTGTGCAGAAATACAGGCAGCCCATCATGATATTCGGGAGCGTTGAAGAGCAGATGAACCTTCTTTCAGAAGAGGACAAGTTTGACTGGAAAGAAATCTTTGCACTCTTCCACAAACCTGGAGTGGTTGATTCTGAACTCAGCTTTTCGAGAATTGACAGGGAGAAGATAAGAAAGATTCTCGTGCATGAGCATGATTTTTCAGATGAAAGAGTTGACAAGCAGCTTGACAGGCTGTGCGAGATTCAGGAGAGGCAGAAACAGAAAGACTTGGAGAAGTGGTTTTAGCTTCCCAATCTTTTTATATCATCGCGTATCCTGACCATCTGCGCATATAATTCCCGGAGACGGGGATCTCCCGGATTTGATGCTATTATGCTTTGATAACTTTGTTCAATCTGAGCATAACTGTTCATCAGTGATTTTCTTCTATCTGCTTTTTCCCTTCCCAGCTCGGCCGCTATTTTCTCTTTTCTTTTATTCTCTTTTGCATAATCCTCTTCGGCATTTTTCAGCGAATTTGCGCGCGCAACCATGTCTCTCTCCTTAGAAATATCTCTTTTTTCCTGCTGTATCCTGTTATCTATATTGCCAGACCTGGTTTTGCTTTTTTTTTACGCCGGAGGAGAAGTATTATTCCGGCAAGCACAAGGATTATTCCGATTATTATTGAGACCCCTGACGAATAAAGCAGCCCAGTAAATGAAGCCGTCAGGAAAATTCCGCCAAGTATGATAAATGTCCATGACCTGAAGAGGATGAAGAATAATACTAAGAATGCAAGCAGTGCAATGGCTCCTACAGTGTAGAATGTTCCTTCCGAAATTCCTGTTGTTGACATTATCACAGATGGCCAGGATGAAAATGTGGAGATCTTTGTTGTTCCGTAAGTTGCAGCAAGCGCCAAAAGTGCAGCAATAACAGAACCTGTTCCCTTATTCTTTTTGAACAGTTTATTTGTTGAGATTCTTATGACTAAGAAGAGAATGAAGAAAATTATTGGCAGGATTATATTGCTCGGATCAATTGAGCTTGAGATTTGCCCGAGGGAAAATGCCTGAGCAGATGCAAAACCCGTGAATGTTGTCAACGCCATGAATGCGCAGATTATCAAACCCTTTCTCATTCATTAAAGTATGAATTCTCTCTTATAAATTTATCTCAAGGATTGCGCATAAGTTTTTAAGAAACTGTTAATTCATTGATTGATGGAAAAAGGCTCTTTTGATTTGCTGGGGAATATTGCAATCGTGAAATTCCAGAAAGGAATAAAGACATCGGACAAGAAACTCTTTGCAGGGAAACTGATGAAAGAAAATAACTCTGTGAAAACCGTGCTTGAAAAAATCGGGAAGTTTAAGGGAAGACTGAGAAAACAGACGACGAGGTATCTCTCAGGACAAAAAAACAAGGAGGCCATCTATCATGAAAACGGCTGCGTATTCAGGTTCAATGTTGATGACACCTACTTCTCTCCGCGCCTGAGCAATGAAAGAAAAGAGATTGCCCTGAAAATAAAAAAAGGAGACCGGATTTTGGTGATGTTTGCGGGCGTTGCTCCTTTTCCGATCATAATAGCCAAGCTTTCAAAAGCCGAGGAGGTTTATTCAAATGAGATCAACAGGAAGGCGAATGAATATGCAAATCTTAATATTGAATTAAATAAAATGAAAGGAAGAGTTATCCTGTTGCCCGGTGACATAAAGAAGGTCGCGGAAAAATTATCCCGCCGCCAAGCCCCCGCCGCCTTTTCGGGCAGAAAAGAGAATAGGATTCAAAATGGAATCCCGCGGTATTTTGATGTCATTGCCATGCCGCGCCCACAACTGAGGGATTCTTTTTTGAAAGAAGCTTTTTCATTATCAAAAAAAGGAACGCGAATTTATTATTATGACTTTTGCAAGGAAGATGAAATTGATTTGGTAATTGACAAGGTAAAGAATGAAGCAAAAAAGAACAGAAAGAAAATCAAAATCCTGAATGTGAAGAAGGCGGGAAATATCTCTCCTTACAGATACAGAATCAGGGTTGATTTCAGAGTCTTATGATTCAGTAAAGCAATTCTTTTTCAGTGCTTATTGCTGTTGGAGCTTCACCTCCGTGCCAAGTGAACCTTGGCCTGACACGCATAGGATAAATCCTCTCTGAGTTGTCATCAAGAATTATGGCTGAGCCTTTCAGTGAAGGCAAATCATCCATGTATCTTTTTATGCTTTCTGTAAGATAGGTCTGCATTATGAATCCCAATGCGTCCAAGTCCGGCTTTGAAGTCACCCTGTGCGAGATTACGACATCTGACTGGGTCATGACGTCTCTGTGAATCTGTCCCGGCTGCTGTGTCGCCATGACAAGGGAGACTCCCGGCTGCCTTCCCTCGCGCAAAAGCTGAATTAATGCATCTGTTGCAGCTGTCTTTCCCATTAGTGGAAGAAATTCGTGCGCTTCATCTATGAAAATCCACGTCAGCGGAGTGTCTTTTATGTTTGCCATTGAGAGATAATTTGCACCCTTCCCTATAGATTCTATCTCTTCTTTTTTTCTTGCGTCCATCCTTTCATTGAATATCTTTCTGCACACGAGGCTTATGACCAGCGCACGGACATTGAATGCGCCGATTGAATTGTAAACGCTTAAGTCAAGAACAGAGCTTGTTCCTGAAGTTATCAGGTCGCGGATTTGCGTTGCATTTTCCCCCCTCTCCGAGAAAACGCCCCATGTTCGCGCTGCTTCAAAAAGAGAGGATGCCGCATTCCTGACGTCCTGCGTTGATTTATCATCTTTTGCAAATTCATCTATAATGTCTTCCAAGCCGAATTTTCCATGCAACCTCAGCCTTGTTATGGTCCTTTCAATTAAAACAGAGACTGGATTTATCATGTCCAGTTCAAATGTCAGTATCCAATCTTCCGGGTTGAGCTCTGTTATATCTAGCGCAAATCTTTCATCAGCAGGCACTCCTTTTTCTATGTATGAGTCATAATATCCGAATGGCACGAAGATTTTTACAGGCAGGTTTTTTGTTTTTAGCCCCCATTCCTGGAGCAAATCCCTGTCTTTTTCATTCCTGAATTTCATTGTCCAATAAATTCCCATTGTGTCAAAAATCAATGAGGCTATGTTCTGGCTGACTTCAGAAGGTAGATTTGAAAGTTCTTCTGCAATTGCGCCGAGAGTGTAAGACTTTCCGCTCCCTCTTTTTCCAGCGACTAAGACTACATGGCTTCTCGCTATGTCCATCAGAATTCTGTTGCTAAGGGAAGTATACTGCCCCATTCTCACAAATCCTTTGCCTATGAAGATGAGGCCTTTATCTCCGAACTTTTTTTTGTCTGCCGAATCACGTCCGATAATTATATCGTATGGCATATTAAAGAGAAAAAGCAGAGAGACTTTTAATTATTTCTATGTTGCCCAGCCATTTTTTCATTGGCCATGTCTTTGAGACTTATCAAATGAGTGTAAAAGGCAATGTCCCCTTTATCTGTTGATGTCTTTACCCGTTCTATCCATGCTTCTCTAACAGGATCCTCTATTTGAAGTTCTCCTTCGGGTCTATGAGAGTGCCTATATGCGAGGTTGTCTGTTTCCAAGTCATACGGCTCTGCGGGCTCAAAATTTAAATCTCCCATATCAACATGCGGAATTCACGATTTTTAAGTTTTATGAATTATAAAGGGAACCAAAGTTTCCCTTTATCAAACCTTCCTTTAAAAGTGGTTCAAGACTGATTGGAGAACCAAGGTTCTCCTTATCAACCTCTCCTTTTAGAAGCCAAGATTCTTCTTACCAACTTCTCCTTCTAAAATCCCAGCATTTTTTTAAGAATGGCTTAATTTTAAATAAGTTCAATGTCCTATTTTTGTATGAAAATCCAGTTCATCCCCTTAGATTATGACTACTTTGACTTTGAAGGAAAAAATTATGCAAAGATAATTGGAAGAGATGAGGGGGGAAAAAGAGTCTGCATCATTGATTCTTGCGATGTTTATTTCTGGGCTGTTCTGGATGATAAAGTGAATGAAAAGCAAACAGAAAAACTGAAAGAGAAGATAGAGAAGATTCAGCTGAGCATTAAGGGAAGGAAGACGAAAGTCGAGAAAGTTGAACTTCATAAGAAGAAATTTTTGGGAAGAGATGTCAGGGCCCTTAAAATTTTTGCCACGAACTACAAGGATTTGCATGACATTGCAGACAGGCTGGGGACGAATGAAATAGAAAAAAGGAGAGGCTATGACCTTGGTTTTATAACTCATTACATAATTGAAAGGAGCCTTATTCCCCTGAACTGGTATGAAATTGAAGGAGAGTTGCTGAACAACAGCCAGGAATTCGGAGGCATTGATTCCGCGCTTGATGTTGATTTCTGTATCAAGTTAAATTCCCTGAAAGAAATTGAAGGGAAAGACAGGAGATTCATTCCAAAGGTTCTTGCATTTGACATTGAAACGGATGAGTTCAGAATCGGGAAAGGGAAAATCCTGATGATATCCATGGTTTCTGAAAATTTCAGGAAGGTCTTGACATGGAAGAAAGTTAAAGATAAGGCAGAGTTTGTTGAGTATGTGAAAGATGAGGCGGAGCTGATTGAGAGATTTGCTGATAACGTGAAAAAGATTTCCCCTGACTTTCTTACAGGATACTTCAGCGACGGCTTTGATATGCCCTATCTCAAGGCGAGAGCGGAGGAGAATGGAGTGAAGCTGTCTCTCGGATTGGATGGAACCCAACCTATTTTTCATCGCGGTGCCGTTCTGACTGCAAAAGTTGATGGGATCGTGCACATAGACCTGCTGAAATTCACCGAGGCTGCTTATTCACAGTACATGCAATCTGAGACTCTGTCCTTGAATGATGTCGCGAAGGAATTTTTAGGAGACAATAAAAAAGAGTTCAGTTTCAGGTCTTTATCTGAAATGTCAGAGTCAGATTGGAAGGATTATTTTGAATACAATCTCCATGATTCTACCCTCACTTATCGGCTTTTCATGAAATTTTGGCCGGATTTATTGGAATTCTCAAAAGTCATGCAGGAGCCTGTTTTTGATGTTTCAAGGAACGGGATGTCAAAGAATGTTGAAGACTACATCATCCACAATCTTGATAGATTCAATGAGATCCCGGAAAAAAGGCCGACACATGAAGAAATAGGAAAGAGAAGAGGCAGGGAGAAATATGAAGGGGCTTTTGTTTTTCAGCCAACGCCCGGACTGTATGAAGATATTGTGTTCTTTGATTTCACAAGTTATTGGCCGAGCATAATTGTCACCTTTAATCTTTCCGCATCCACTCTTCTTGAAAACCAGAACCAAGGTTCCGCACCTCCTATTGATAAAAAGAGAAGCGATAGTTCCTCATTTTCTATTGATAACAAAATCAGAAAGAAGGAGAAGGATGCTCTTGAGGTTGATGTTTCAGGGAAGAAATTTTATTTCAGCAAAGAGCCGGGATTCTTTCCGCAGATGCTGAAAGAGATAATCTTACTGAGGAAAAAGTACAAGCAGGAGCTGAAGAAAAAAGAAGACGCAATCACAAGAGCAAGGAGCAATGCTTTCAAACTCCTGGCGAATGCTTCCTACGGCTATCAGGGATTCTTTGGGGCGAGATACTACTGCCCGGAAGCTTCTGCCGCAACGACTTCTATAAGCAGAGATTTTATAAAAAAGATGATCAAAAGTATAGACAATTCCGGCTTCAAAACGATTTACTCTGATACAGATTCCATTGCATTTCTCAGGAATAAGAAATCAAAAAGCGAAACTTTGCACATGCTTGAGTCTCTGAATAAAGAGCTTCCAGGAATAATGGAACTAGAATTAGAGGATTTTTACAAGAGGGGAATTTGGGTCACAAAAAGGACAGGGGAATTTGGAGCGAAGAAAAAATACGCGCTGATAGGTGAAGGCGGAAAGATGAAGATAAGGGGCTTTGAGACAGTGAGAAGAGATTGGTGCGATTTGGCAAGAGAAACGCAAAACAGGGTTCTGCAGATGATTCTTGACGATGGAAACGAGAAGAGGGCATTGAATTATGTCAGAGACATTGCAAAAAAGATAAAGGCAAGAAAAGTTGGCAGGAAAGAGATTTTGATAAGGACACAGCTCACAAAACCGCTTTCAGAGTACAAGGCGATTTCACCGCATGTTGTCGCCGCACGGAGGATGGAAGAGCAGAAAATTCCGATTGATGAGGGCGCTTTGATTGAATATTACATTTCAGAGATTGAAGGTAAGAAAAAACTTGTCCGCGACAGGGTGAAACTTGCGCATGAAGAGGGAGAGTATGACGTTGAATATTACCTGAAACACCAAATCCTGCCTGCTGTTGAAAATATTTTCCAGGTTTTCGGGCTTGATATAAATATAACTCTTAATGCAAAGAATCAAATGACCTTGGAAGGATTTTAAGACTTTATTCCCACAACCTCTCCGGAAAGAACTTCATCAAGAAATGCATCAACTTCAGACTTATTCTCTGATTTTTTATGGGGCAATGTACGTTTTTGATCCTTGCTTTTCTGGTTGTAATTATCAATTAAATGCTCTTTAATGTAACTTCCAGTGCCTCTTTCTTCAGCGATCTCTTCCAATCGGTGTATTCTGTTGACAATACTTCTCTCTGCGTTCTTAAGAATTCTTGCAGGTTCATATTCGCTGTTTATGTCTATAGCCACGCCGTAATTTGCCTGTTTTTCATCCTGTCCAAATGAGATGCAGTAAAGTTTTCCTCTTGATACAGTCAAGATTATCCTTCCATCGTGCCTTCCGATGATTGTTTGCGAGGGGAAATTCAGAATATAAGAGATATTCTTTTCGTTGTAGAATTTGACTTTTTCCAGGTTTGTTCCAATGTTTTCCATTTTATGACTACTATCAAGTGACTATTTAAACCTTTTGCCAGAAATGGTTTATCATTTTATCCATTGCAGACCCTGGAAGTCAAACCTGAAGTCAATTACTTTTTGCCCGAATGCTTTCTCTAATCTTTTTCTGTCTTTTGTGAAGAATAAAACACTTCCTCCTCCGCCCGAGCCGCAGACTTTTGCCGCGATCGCGCCATTTTCCATGCCTTTGCTTATTATTTCCTGAAGCTGTGGGGAAATGGTTACTTTTGAGAGCTTTCGCCTTTCTTCTGTTTCCTGGTTCATAAGCATTGCAAAATTATCCAAGTTCCCTTTCATCAGAGAATCTTTCATTTCAATTGCAATTTGTTTTAATCTCATAAGATTCTTTGTGTTTTTGCCTTTAAGCAGATTTTCAACAGCCGCCCGGTTTGAACTTCCGGATAGGTGGGACTTTCCTGAATAAACAAGGACGAGACTATTTTCCAGGCGAGTCATTATTTTTTTATTTAATCTTAGCGGATGCACGTAAACCTTGTCATTCCTGAACTCCATAAAATTTATTCCGCCATAAGCTGCCGCATACTGGTCCTGTTTTCCGTTTGCTTTTGATTCAGTGAACGCCTGTTCAATTTTGAATGCCCCCTCTGCTATCTTGTCCTTGTCCTTATGATGCGTGATCAGCGCGAGCCAGGCAACATTCATTGCGCTGCTTGTTCCCAGGCCGGACGAGGTGGGAATGTCTCCGGTGTATTCCAAGTGGGTTTTTTTATCATCAATGACAAGTTCCCCGACAACATATCTATTTATTGCTGCATTCAAGACAGCACCCCCGTATTTTCTAGGAAACGGCTGGATATCTGTTGTTCCTCCGGCAAAATCAATCCGCACAGGAGCCCTGACTTTTTTCACCACTTTCATAATGTAATTAGTTTTCTGGTCTATTAAAATGTTTTTGATACAATCAGTCGGAAAAATTTATATATCCTCGTTTTATGTATCTCATAACGTTATGCGAAAATGAAAAAAGGTGAAAAGATTTTTGGTGTTATACTTTTACTGTTGTTTTCTTTAAGTTTTATTTCGGCTAATTCATACAACGTGGCTCCTTCCACTGCTGCAAACGGCACGACTTTCCGGATACTTGTATTTAATGTTTCTAATGCGGGGACAACCAATAATGTTCTCACAAGCGTCACAGTCAACCTGACCGCAAGTTCAACTGCGAGTGCAGGCAATTTAACGAACGTAACTCTTTCATCAGGTTCAAATGTCTATTATAACAGTTCAGGAGTGTCCTTTCCCCTTATTATTCCTGTGAGTGCAACCATCACCAGCCAGACAAATTTCACTCTGAATTTCACTCTCAGTTCAAGCGCTTCAGACAATCTTTTGGTTGGCGCTAACATTACCGCTATTTCTGCAGGAGCAAATGTAAGCTATAGTGCCCTTCCATATTCTTCCGGCTCTGTTACAACAGATTCATTGCCGCCATATATCATCTTTAGCAACCTGGCAAATAGTTCCAATCTGTCACAAGATTATCTTTACCTGAATGTAAGCTCAAATGACACTGTAAGCAACGTAAGCATGATTTCAATTTATATCTACAATTTGACATCTCTTGTCAACAGCAGCACAAATTCATCGGTTAACGTTGCAAATGCTGCTCAGGTAATCAATTTTACAAATCTTGCTGACGGGACTTATTATGTTAACGCAACTTCTAATGATACTTATAATCACGTGAATTCCACTCAAACATTTACAATCAGGCTGGACACAACTTCTCCTTCTGCATCTGCATCATGCACCCCCTCAACAGTTTATCCGGGAAATAGCGTCACCTGTTCATGTTCCGGGACAGATGCAACTTCCGGGATTAACTCTTCGGCAACAACTGCCTCTTCAACAATCAGTGCCGGCGGTCCGGGAACATATTCTTACACGTGCAGCGTTAGTGACTATGCCGGCAATACCGGCAGCACCACTGCTTCTTATTATGTTCTTGGATATCCGGGTTCACAGTCTCTTTTGCCAGAAAAATCAAACAACAACACTCCGGCAACAGGGAATTCTGTAAACACAGTCCAGAACGAGACAAATGGAACTTCCAGCACAATTCCAAGCAGGCATATCCCTTCATGGTACCAGTCCTCTTCAGTATGGATATGGGCAGGCGTTACCGCTGCTGCTTTGGTTGCAGCAATGGCTATCTGGGTTATATTCCGAAGGAGATGATTTAATTCATAACCTTATTAAATCGCTTTTCTTTATTTTTTATGCATGAAGATGGAAAAGATAATTCTTAAACAGAAATTTGAGGAAAGAATGAAGCTCCTGCTTGGAAATGAATTCGGAGAATTCATGGAATCCCTTGAAAAAGAACCTCTGGTTTCTATTCGTGCGAATGAACTTAAAATTTCTGTTTCTGAACTTAAAAAAAGGCTTGAGGAAAAGGGCTGGAAAATTTCACAGCCGGTAAAAGAGCACCCTGAGATTTTTGTTATTGCCTCGCAACTTGCGCCCGGAGAATTGGGCAGGACACTGGAGCATTTGCTCGGATATTATTATGTTCAGGAGATTTCCAGCATGCTGCCCGCGATAGTGCTTAATCCCCGGCCAGGAGAGAGAGTCCTTGATTTGTGCGCCTCGCCCGGGAGCAAGACAACGCAGATCGCTTCCATGATGAAGAATAAAGGAACGGTGATAGCAAACGAGCCTGATTTCAGGAGAATGAAAATCCTTTCATCAAACCTTGAAAGGTGCGGGGTTTCAAATTCAATTATAACGCGAAAAGAAGGGAGCAGACTCTGCGATGAACTTCATGAAAATGGATTCGTGTTTGACAAGATACTGATCGACGCGCCATGCTCGGGTGAGGGAACTCTAAGGACAAATCCCAAGACAATGAAGATGTGGAACGCGAATGGGATGAAGAAGATGTCCTTCATACAAAAAAGATTATTATCCTCTGCAATAAAACTTCTGAGAATTGGGGGGGAGATTGTTTACTCAACATGCACTTTTGCTCCTGAAGAAGATGAGGAAGTCGTGGATTTTATGCTGGAAAGGTTTCCTGAAATAAAAGTTGAGAAGATTCTCATTCCAATAGACCATCATCCCGGAATATTGAAATGGCAGAATAAAGAATATGATGAAGAACTTAAGCATTCATGCAGGATTTTTCCGTTTGATAATAATACAGAGGGATTTTTCATAACTAAACTGAGGAAGGTTAAATGATACGCCTGTTTAACTCAAAAGAGACACGCGAAGTTTTGCGGGCCTTGAGAGATCAATTTGGGATACAGGAAATTCCGGGAAGAATCATAAAGCTTGGAGAAGAAAAATTATTCTTATTTACAGGAGATGCGACTGAAGAAGAAATACAAAAACTAGAGAGAATTGCCCCTGTTGAGAGGCTGGGCGTGTATTTTGCAAAGCAGAACCTCCTACGGGTTCCGCACCTCCTGCATCCCGACGAGAAGTCGAAGCAGAACCAAGGTTCCGCACCTCCTATTGATGTGAAAGTTTCAAAAAGCTCTGCATCCCGTGTCGGTGTGAAAGCTTCAGAAAGCTCCGCACCTCCTATTGGTATCCGGCTGAGTATTGAAGGTTCGCAGATTTTAAAGAACCAAATTAAGAAAAACACTTTTGAGCTTGATGAAAAACAAGCTGAAGAATGGATGTCCGGAAGGGAATTGAACATCAGGCCCGGAACGCGGGCTTTTCTCGTGATGAAATACAAAAATGATTTCCTTGGATGCGGCAAAGCATCTGAGGAGAAAATCAGCAATTTCATTCCGAAAATGCGAAGATTAAAAAACAGAGATACAGGGGTATAGGTATGACAGAAAAAAGCTACGGCGGGGCGGCGCCATTCAGGAAACAGGGAAAGAATTTGAAAAATATGGAACATAAAAGTTTAGTCAATGATAAAAATCTTAAAACAGAAAGAGAAATGGCAGAAAATGATGGCGAACTGGACAAAGCCAGAGTTCTTAGGGCAGGCAAGATTGCATCACAGCTCCGAGAATTTGTCAAGCAGATTGTGAGACCGGGAGTCCCTCTTCTTGAAATTGCAGAAAAGATTGAAAGCAAGACTGCTGAACTCGGAGGAAGACCGGCATTTCCTGTAAACTTAAGCATAAACGATGTTGCAGCCCATTATACTCCCTCGCATGATGACAAAACTCTTGCCCATGGTCTGTTGAAAGTTGATTTTGGAGTTCATGTTGACGGCTGGATTGCGGATACAGCAATGTCTTTTGATTTGGAGAATAGCGGGGAAAACAGGAAATTAATTGAGGCAGCTGAGAAAGCGCTCGAAAACGCGATAAAGATTGTAAAAAGCGGAGCGAGACTTAGAGATATAGGGAGGGAAATACAAAAAACAATAGAGGCTCATGGGGCTTATCCTATAATAAATCTTTCAGGACATTCTGTTTCCCACCTTGATCTGCATGCAGGGACAACAATCCCGAATTATGACAATGAGTCAAGTGAAATCTTTGATGAAGGGGTTTATGCAATAGAGCCTTTCGCAACCCCTGGAAACGGAAGAGTTTATGACGGTAAACCGAGCGGGATTTATGAACTTGTAAGCGGGAGAAATGTGCGCAGCCCGATTGCAAGGAGAATTCTTGATTTTATAACAGAAGAATATTATACACTGCCTTTTTGTTCAAGATGGATTGTGGAAAAATTCGGGCAGAGCGCCTTGTTTGGATTGAAGCAACTTGAAGATAATGGGAATCTTCACCAGTTCGAGCAGTTGATTGAGGTCTCGCACCGAAATGTCGCGCAGGCGGAGCACACCATTATTATTGAAAAGAATAAAGTTGAAGTTACGACAAGATGATTCTAAGCGTATCTGTCAATGACACTTTGTAAAAACTTTTTAGCGTATTCCTCTGATAATCTCGGCATTACTGTCTCTTTTGCCTCCCTGAGATAGAATTCCCTTATATTTTCTTCCCTGCCATTTACTATTGTAGTGCATGGATTTTCTATGTGCCCTGCCCAGAATAATGCGATTTCCATGTCTGACATTTCTTTGGTCATTTTATAATTCAATAATCTTATGCCCTCCAACTCCGAGATTATAAACTTCCGTATTCCCTATTTTTGCCATGCCTTCTCCTTCATGGATGTGACCGCAAAAAACATATCTCGGCTGATATTTCTTTATGTAATCTAAAATTGCTTTGCTGCCTGCATGTTTACCTTTCCAGCCTGCAGGAACTCCCGGGAAGTCAACCTTATCCAGGTATCCGTAAGGTGGTTGATGGCAAACTAAGATATCTACTGAACCAAATCTGTTTAAGACTCTTTGCGCTTTAGTGGTTTGTTTCTGGGCTTTTGCCATTGATTTCTCATAATCCCCGGGCCTAAATTCTTTGACCCAGCATGTATCTACAAAATATTCCAGAAATCCAATTCTTAATCCATTTAGCACCCGTAACCTATTCTTCGGCAAATAGACATTTCCTAATTTTTCAATTTCTTTAGTTGTAGATACTAACCTAAACCCATACTTCTTGTTTTTCTTTTTTGTTTCTGAATCTGAATATATCCCCACATTTCCTTCAAGCATATAAACCGGGATAGACCTAGGAAAGTGTCTTGATATGTCTAGTGTGGAATTATGTATTTGCAGAAAGACTTGTCTTTCAAATTCAGCATCTTCTTCTAATTCAGGCAATCCCTGTTTCTTTCTCTCGACATTTTCAAAATGCCTTTTCCTTGCCAAGTCCGCTTTGCCGACATCACCTGTTATAAGAATTAATTCAATTCCCTCAAGCGGAATCTTCTTTATTTTTTCCAAATCTCCGTGTGGGTCGCCGATTGCAAGAATTTTCATAGTTATCTATTTTATTTTATAATTTTCATATGGTTTCTCTCTCATCTCTTCGTATCTCTTTGCACGTTCGTACATGTCTCTCTGTAGATTATACAGAGTTCGAGTTTCATACATTGGTTCGTACATTTTTATTAACTCAAATTTACTATTTATTAATTTATCCTGTACCTCCCTATA
>JAGWGZ010000023.1 GCA_028867075.1 Nanobdellota archaeon
TCAGGGACAGTCTTCCTCAGGAACAAAGAAATGAAGCGGGAATCAGGAATTGGCTGGTGGAACATAACATTATTTTAATAAATGGCAACGAAGAAAAATCGGTTGAAGAAATACTAAACGACAGCTTTTATCCCCAACTTGAAAGGATTCTAAGAAGGCGCTTGTTTGACGATTTGCGTAGCCTAAGCCCGCGATTAGAAAATCCGGTTGCGGAACTACCCGTCCAAATTTTTCCGGCAGTCGAATGAATTCCATATTGACAAGTTCTACGCTTTACTAAACAATGTAATCGGATGACGGAAAAAATATTACCCGCCACCTGCCTGATTGAAAGCATCGACCCGGATGCTTCTGTCCTTTCTCCCCAAAAAATAGCAAACATGGAGCGCGGAAGCGGTGATCATCGTGTGGGAAGAAATTCAGAAAGAAAGGTAAGCAAAGCTCTCTTAGGTCTTAAAATGAATGGGGAAAGCGTCATTCAACATTTGGTAATTAACGAACCCAATAGCGATGAGGACAGACAAAAGAGGGATATTGATGCCTGGGTCGGAGATAAACGTTATGGTATTCAGGTAAAATCGTGCGATGCGGAAATGGAAAGAGCTTTGGATGAGATTGAAGAAGAACTAAAGGGAAAGGGTGAGTCAAACCCTTCGCCAACGGATTGGATGTTAACTAACGGCTTAATTCTCCTAAACGGGAGGCTTAGCCTGGAACAGATAGGAGGAGATTTCTTATTCCAGCTAAGAAGAATTCAACGTTTCCAAGGATTGGCAATAAGCGTATAAACCAACTTATTTTCCGGGTTAATTTTAATAGTTTAGCAAGTGTTGACAATGTTAAATCCGCGATGTACACTCCCCATGTCATGAGCGCAAGGATAGAACAAGGCCAAAGAATTAATCCCGATTATTTAATATTCGCCCAAACTTCACAGGAAAGGCTTAGACAGGAAAGAATGGAATTGGATGAACTGCGTGAAAAACAAGACAGAAGATTGGCAAATATCGCAAAACCTCTCCTTAGAAGAGGGGCCCAGGAACTTGCCAGAATGGGAATTTTCCCACAAACAAGGGTCGGCGACTCTCTGGATAAAAAACCCAGGACTTCAACCGAAGAACTCATGTATATAGACAAAGAAGACCTGACCCCGGGATACAGTATTAAAGAATATTACCTAAACCCGCAAGGAGAATTATTATATGTACTCAGGGTCCACGGCAGAAAAGACAGACTGGTAAGAAAACCTAATTTAGAACCTGCTTCAGACAAAGCATA
>JAGWGZ010000024.1 GCA_028867075.1 Nanobdellota archaeon
AAAGATACGAAAGAGCCTGACCAGCTCTTTTTTGTTTTCTTGCTATATTTAAACGTACAAGCATGCCGCTAAAAGAAAATAATAAATTGTACTCCGAGATATTTGGATTGCCGCGCGTGTCGGTTAGGCCGAAGGCAATGTGCGTCTTTTTCAATCAATACAATCATCCCTTACCCTCCCCCAATAAGAGCGCGGATAAACTTACATATCTGATTACAGAAGACCCGTTTTCATTTGCCGGCAGGGTTACGAACTTAATGTTCCCTGGCTCGACGATTATGGAGATAGTGCCCATAGCAATGTCTCCAGACGATCAAGTAGTTGTATTTATACGATTACTTACATCCAATAGATCTTTTCAAACAGAAGAACAAGACTCTTCAATGGTAGAAATATATGATCTTTGCAGACAGAGACTGGAATCAGAACATCACGAGATTCCTCTTCAGGAAATTGAGGCTTCGAACAGTCTCGGATGGAGGTTGTTTGTTCATAGAAGATTCGTCAAGCCGCTTTACTATCTTTTCAGTAATTTGATTATTAAAAGAGAAGTATTTCGGTATGCTGCAACTCTTTATCTCGGAGAGCAAAGTCTTATATGTGACGTGGGGTGCGGGTATGACCATCTTGCAATGGACCTTGCAAAGAAATATGGGTCAATTGCGCTTCTGAATGATCCGGTAAGCAAGCCTGTGATACAGATGTCCCGCAAGAGAATGTATCCCAAGGCGGTTTTTATGAACGAAAATGCTCTTGAACTCAAAATGTCTCGAAAAGCAGATTTGCTCATATGCAAGAATATTCTCCACCACATGAGTAACTCCAAAGACATTGGAGAGCTATTTGAGAAAATATCGACGTTATCGAATGCTCTTGTTATAATCGACCCTGAAAAACCTGAGACGACGATACTTGGAAAGATTTGGAACGCCTATTACAGGAGATTTCTTCTAGACCAAGGAGAAGAATTCATTGATTTTGAGACATTCAAAAAATCTATCACTCAGCATTTCCCAGGCGCTCAAGTCTCTATGAGAAAAATAAGAACCATAAAAGGTAATTTTATGGCGGCTTTCATAAATAAGATTTGAGTATATTATATAATCATGAACATCATTCAGAAAATCGTAGTCGGGGGTGCTGTATTTAATAAAGAAGGGAAGCTTCTTATTTTACAGCGGGCGGCAGATGAAGAAGCGTATCCCAATCTCTGGGAACTTCCTGGCGGCTCGAAGGAGCCTCTTGAGGATTGTC